>CAYMXQ010000006.1:26240-28046 GCA_964394495.1 Hadarchaeota archaeon (SeqCode) | reverse complement strand
GCCGGAAATTCGGGGTCAAGGAGGCGGCCGAGCAGATCCCCGTACAGGTGCATTTCTTTGATGTCCTGATGGCGGATGGCAAGGTTATGCTCGATGAGCCGTACACCAAGAGGCGTGCGATGCTCGGAAAGGTCGCCGAGGAGGTCGAGGGTAGGGTGATGGTGGTCGAGCAGAAGGTCTTGAGCGACCCGAACGAGATAAAGAAGTTCGCGGACTACTCGCTCAAATTGGGGCACGAGGGTCTGCTCGCGAAGGAGCTTAGTTCGAACTATCGCGCGGGTCGCAGGGAGTTCGTCTGGCTCAAGCTAAAACCGACGTTGGAGACGCTTGATCTTGTAGTTGTGGGCGCGTTATATGGGCGAGGAAGGCGGGCCGGGTATTACGGTAGCTACGTGCTCGCAGCTTTGGATGAGGATACAGGAAAGTTTAAGACGATCACAAAGTGCGGCTCAGGTTATACAGACGAGGACCTAGAGAAACTCACGAAACTCTTCAAGCAAATTCAGATCAAGAAGCCTCACTCAGATGTTGATATTGAGATTAAGTGTGATGCATACTTTGACTTGAAGCACGTGTTTGAAATAGTATATGAGGAGATTCAAGCGTCCCCTGAAGAAAAACACACTTCAACTTTCGGTTTACGCTTTCCCCGCCACGTGAAACTTAGACTAGACAAAGGCCCCATGCAGGTTACTACAGTGCAGGAGGTAAAGGAACTGTTTGAGTTACAGGAGAAACGGAAACCAAAGGCGCGGACTTGAGTATATTTTCAGAAACTAATATTGTTCTAACTGAAAGGTCATCATAGGACTGGATAAGAAGGTGTAGGACTTCACACTTGTCGAAGCCCTTCCATTTACCCCCACGAACTTTAACGCCCTTAGTAAAGGAAATCATAGACCGAAAACGCTTTGCATTGATTTTTCCCCTTATAGTTACTTTTGCCCAACTTTTCCGTGCGTGGATTCCAAGCAAAGATAAAAGTCGAACGATATCCTCACAGCCGCTCTCGCATGCCGACGCTAAACAGATTTCTCTCGCTAATCTCTTACGTCCCGTCAAGCACAAAGTTACGCTACCCTCATCGTCAAATATGGCTCTGAGAAAAGGCCGTCCTAAAATGGCAGGATCATCGAAGATTTCCTTAGGTATCTGCCACTCCTTGCTGTGATATGAAAAAACGTACTTATGCAGATCTTCCCAAGCTTTTTTCGATGTCCACTTAACGTAGAACACAAAACCTCTCCGCGAAAAATGTCCCTTGATCCCGTATATTTTATCGAAGACCCTCGATACCTTCAGGATCAGCTTCAGGCATGTGTTCGTGTAAATAATCTTGTCATGTGGCGTTCGGGGCACGTATCCGTCGCCAATCAGATGGCTAATCAAAAACGCCTTTGAGGGCGTGAGTTTCGGTGGTTGGGGTTTTATTCCAGTAGGATAACTGCCACACGATTTGATCTCGCGAGGTATATAATGACGGATGATTTTCAACACGGTTTCTCCAGATATTCGGAATCGTTCTCCTATTCTTTCACTACCCATCCCAGCATGGTAAAGTCGAACGATTTCTTTCTCCTCTTCCGATGTCAATATCGTTGTACATGCTGAGGGATCTTTCTTTTTCCTTGAGTAAACAACTTCAGGGCACCGCTTTAGCAACAATTGCCAGACACTTTTGAAACTCATTGAGTATTTGTTAGTTAAATCTTTCATCGTTTGTCCGAGAAGGTACTCCTGAACTATTCTCTCCCTTGTTTCGAATCGTTTCTTCCATTTCTTAAGATATTGAATTCCCTTCGGTTT
>CAYMXQ010000006.1:22779-26230 GCA_964394495.1 Hadarchaeota archaeon (SeqCode) | reverse complement strand
AATCGGCGATAGGGAGTCTTTTAATACACACAAAATTTTGAGGCTGGTGTGTGGTTGCGCCATGATACCCCCATCACCGTCTCTCGACGTTTTTAAGCGACTTCGGGGGAGAGAGGGCGCCGAAAAAAATATTTATAGTATTTAAAGGCCTCCAACTGTTGCCCAATCGCTTTTGTACCTCGATTATCGAATATTTTTTTTCGTTTTGGAGATAGACGAATCGAAAGTGATTGGTGGCAGAGTCAGGAATAGGTCCAGTCAGCTCGGCTGTCTTATCAGCAGGTCCTCGAACCTCTCCAGAAATTCAGGTACTCTGCGTTCCTTCACCTGTGCTCCGCATGCCACTGCGTGCCCGCCGCCCTCCCCGCCGACGGACTGCGCCGCCTCCCGTATCGCTTTGGACATGTCCAGACCCTTCAGGAATAGTAGCTTGGAGCATCGAGCGGATATCTTAGCGACACCCTCCTCGCTAACCACTCCGACGAGTGGCCTGTACGGGTCGCATCTCCCGCGCCCTAGCGTCAGGCCTGCTATTGTCCCGACGAATGTGTCCTTCATAGCTCCGGTGCCATCGAAGTACTGGAGGTATCCCTTGGGCCCGTGTCTGATCCCGCTCTCCTCAACGAATTCCATCGCTTTTGCTATGTTGCGCCTGTGATGGCGCAGTAGGTTGAGCATTGCGCGGTAGTACGTGCCGCGGTCCCCTTTCGCGACCTCAAGACCTATGAGCGGCTGTTCGTGGCGCGCGGTCGAGTTTATGCACGTCGCGAACTCCTCCGCGTCTCGAAGCATGGACCGCTCCTCTTCGTTGACCAGAGTGTAGGTCTCCCCTATTATGAGCCCCGGGACGTACAGTATCAGTTCTTCCGGCACGTGCATGTACGCGCGAGCGATCAGCTCAGTCGCGAGCCTCCGTTTCTCGGATTCAGTCAGGTCCACGAGTCGGCGCCACCCTTCATCGCTTTTGAGGGGGATGTCTAAATCCCTCAGCAGGTTTATGCATCCGGGGGTGGTGTTGCTGACGCTGGGGATAAGCGGGTCGTTGAACATCTCTAGCGCCTTGAAGACTGGCCTGGAATGGCGTCCGTAGAGCATCAGGTCCGTTTCCTGCCTAAGTACCCCCGAGCTGATGCCATCCTTGACAATTTCTTTATTGTACCCGGTGAGCTGTCCCCAAGCGTCCTGGATATCGCCGATAGCCCCGACTATAGCAAGCGCTGAGAGGTCCAAGTTGGCGCGGTCTAGTTCCCGGGCGATGAGGTACGTCATGCCGGCTCCGCTGATATCCTGTCCGCCGTTGAGGCCGTGGTGGTGTGCGTTCAGGTGTACAAGCTCTGACCATCCGTCCGTATGCTGCGGGGAGTGGTGATCCGAGATGACGACATCATGACCTTGAAATTTGTCGCGCAGGTTTTGGAGTTGAGAGCTCCCGAGGTCCGTGAATATGGTCAGGCTGGCAGGGTCCAGTTCGTCCACGACCTCCCGGTACAGCATACGGACGAACTTCACACGATGTTCAATGCCAAGTCTGTCGAGCGCTTTGGATATGATGGCAGCGGAACACACTCCATCGGCATCCATGTGCGAGACGATATCGATGGAGTCATTACCATGTTTTTTTATGAGTTCGGCTGCTTTTCGTGCGCTGGCGAGCATGTGACCCCAAACCTATTTCGCGGATATTTATTTTAAGGGTACCAGTTAGAAATCTGTAGGGTGAGATGTTGCACATTCACCACGCTTACATCGGAATCGTCCTGATTTTCTGGAGCGTGGCAGTGATAGGTTTCAAATCTCTCATGATCGGGGAGTACAACCCATGGGTGGCCTGGGGAGGACTTCTGCTGGGGATAGCGTTGTTGGTCCATGATGTCTTATGGCACGTGAGGCACAGTAAAAAACGGTGAAAAATTGCGAACGATAGATCTCATATGCAGGAGCGTCGTACTGATAGATCGTACGAAATTGCCCCAGAAGTTGGAGTTCGTCAGGTGCAAAAACGCCGAGGAAGTGGCGAGGGCGATCGAGCGCATGCAGGTGCGGGGGGCCCCGGCGCTCGCAGCCGCAGCGGCAATGGCACTGGCCGTCACAGCAATGAACAGCAAGGCGAGGACCAAAGCCCAGCTGTTGGTTGAACTCAAGCGGGCAGCTGCCAGAGTCAGACGAAAACGACATACTGCGGTCAACCTTTTCGTGGGGCTGAAACGTTCGCTCGATGTGGCCAAGGCAGCTCCGGATGTCAGGCGAGCACGCAGCGCGGTCGTGCGTGAGGCGAAGCGCATAGCTGAGGAGGATGTCGAGGTCAACAAGAGGATAGGGAAGAACGGCGCGAGGCTGCTGAAGGACGGGGACACCGTGCTCACACACTGTAACGCGGGGGCGCTGGCGACGGTCGACTACGGTACGGCCTTGGGGGCGGTCCGTGCAGCGCGACGGATGGGCAAGCGCGTAAGCGTCATCGCCACCGAGACAAGGCCTTTGTTGCAGGGTGCGCGGCTGACGGCCTGGGAGCTGAAGCGTGACGGCATCCCTGTGACAGTGATCACGGACAACATGGTCGGTGCGGTGATGCGTTCCAGCCAGGTGGATGCTGTTTTGGTTGGCGCGGATAGAATCGCGGCGAACGGGGACACGGCGAACAAGATCGGGACTTACTCGATAGCGGTACTCGCGAGGGAGCATCGGGTGCCGTTTTACGTGGTTGCCCCCACGAGCAGCATAGACATGAGCATGCGAAGTGGCAATGAGATTCCAATCGAACAACGTGAGCCTGGCGAGGTTGAGTTCATTGGCGGGATAAGAGTAGTCCCAAAGGGCGTAAAGGTCCTGAACCCAGCTTTCGATGTCACGCCAGCGCGCTTCATAACGGCTGTGGTGACAGAACAGGGCGTGGTGAAGCCGGGCGAGCTGAGGTCGTTGTTCAAGCGTTAGACCGGCTCTACGCGCTTTACACCCGGGACGTGTTTCTTGAGCTCACGTTCGATGCCAAATGCCAGAGTGACTGCAGACATCGGGCAGCCGGCGCATGCTCCGATTAAGCGGACCTTGACCACTCCATCCTTGGTCACGTCGACGAGTTCCACATCCCCGCCGTCCGCTTGGAGCGCCGGTCGGATTTTATCCAGCGCTGCTTCGACTTTGTCCTTCATTCAATCAAGCTTAAGGTAAAATGCGCATTGCTTAAAAGGGTTGGTCATTCCAGCCTGGGGTTCAGGCGCCGAATTTCTTGCCCTTCCCCATGAGGTCCACGATAATCGGCATCATGTCTTTGCCCCGGATCCTGCCCAGGCCGCCTTTTGCCACGGATCTCTCGCCGTATGTCAGGACGTCATCTGTGCGGACACCCGGCCCGTATATTACGACAGGCACTGGGTCTCCCGCGTGCTCCTTTGTGTTCACGGGTGTGGTGTGGTCTGCGGTGACTGCGATGAAGTCCACGGCGTCTATGAAC
>CAYMXQ010000006.1:20283-22769 GCA_964394495.1 Hadarchaeota archaeon (SeqCode) | reverse complement strand
GCGTTCAATCATGTCTATCTTCTGACGCGCGTTGCCGTCGTGGCTTGCCTCGTCAAAACCCTTTACATGCAAAATCACGAGGTCGTGGTCCTCCAGCGCCCGTAGCGCCGCCTTTGCTTTTGCGTTCAAGTCCGTGTTCACGCTTCCAGTTGCGCCAAGCACGTCGACCACAGTCATGCCAGCCAGCCTGCACACTCCCTTCACGAGCGCAGCGGCAGCGACGCATGCGGCTTTTAGCCCGAACTGTTCGCTGAATGGTTTCAGGTGGGGGACGACCCCACCGCCGCGGAGCAAGATGTAGTTGGCAAGCGGGAGTCCTTTCTGACCCCGTTCGATGTTCATGGGATGCGTCTTGAGGATGGTGTGGGACTTTTTCGAAAAATCGTTCAGGAGCTTCGCAGTCTTCGTGGCCCAGTTCCGGCGGACGACATATTTGCGTACACCGCCCGCGAATATCGGGTATGAAGGCATGGCCCGCTCAGGGGTCTGCAGGAGCGGTTTGACAAGGAGAGGTTTTTTTCCGACATCATGAGGATCGGAGTCGGTGACCTCGTGCGAAAGCCCGCTGCCCTTGAGCACCAGCGTGGCCCGGTGGCCCACTGTGCTTTTGAATATGAGTTCCGCGCCTGAGAGCTTGATTTTGCTCACTGCGGCCGAGAGCTCTTCCGTACCCTGGATGCGTCCGGCGCGTCTGTCCGTTATGACTAGCTTGTCATCCACAGTAGCGTAATTTGCCCTGAAAGCTATATCCCCCGCCTTAAGTTCTATGCCAGCTCCGGCGGCCTCGAAAGGACCGCGTCCAGTGTATGTCTCGTACGGGTCATAACCAAGCAATGCGAGGTGAGCTGTGTCGCTTCCTGGAGGGATCCCCGGCGCAATGGTGTCCATTATCCCGCATATGCCGTGCTTTGCCAGCCAGTCCATGTTGGGCTTGTTCGCTATCTCCAGAGGGGTCTTTTTGGCCAGCTCCTGCACCGGGCGGTCGGACATCCCGTCGCATATCAATAGGAGAGTTTTCAAGCTTTCACCTACCACGAAGATAATACTAATGGGGTAGATAAAAGCAATTGGGGGCCCGTGGCGCAGCCTGGATGGCGCGGCAAGTGGCAACACCCGCAAGGCTTCGGATCCTGCGAGAAGAGACCTGTAGGTCGTGGGTTCAAATCCCACCGGGCCCGCCACTTTTTCATATGTTTATTTTTCCCGCCACATACAGGTTGGTGGGCCGGTAGTCTAGCCTGGATAGCGAAAACGCCCAGTGAGGACGCGAGCCTCCGGAGCTTGCAGCACGGGTTCGAATCCCGTCCGGCCCGCCATTTCGGTCTGGAAATTACACCAAAATGATGTCTACTAGTTCTTCGAGGTTGCGGGCGCGCTTCACCGATAAATCTGGATAAATTCTTAAGTTTTCAAGGTCCTGTGTTTCTGCTATCACAAATAACGAGTACCTCACGGCGTTCCTTACTGTCTGGTATTTCTCCGCGATTTTACCCACAAACTCGAGCCTACCGTTCCAGTTGATTGCGGCGCTTATCACTGCGCCTTGGAGAACTTGGTTCGGCGTCGTGTTCTCCTTGGCATTGACCGCCGCCACTATCAGCACGGCCACAGCAGCGCTAGCAGAGGGCCCCGCGATCGTGGTTCCAGGGGCGACGTCTTCTATCGAGATGATGATGTCAGTCTGGCTGAGATCTATGTATGCGTAGGTCTCCGCCGCTTCTTTCGCGTACAATGCTGCCTCTTGAGTGTCCTCGTTTTCGTACGGTGGCACAGCTATGGCGATCCGTCCGCTCCCGCTCCTGAGCTCGACCTTGATCACAGCTAGCCCCCCATGCTCGGTGTCGTTGACATAGACGATCGTGATGGAGCGGGTGTAGTTCTCGCCGGGTAAGAAATGCAGTACCGGCGCCCCACGTATCCATATGGAAGTGAGCACTGCTCCCAGGATCACTCCAAGGACGAACGAGGTGGCTAGGAACGCTGCAAGTGGATTCCGCCGACGTTTTCTGCTGGAACGCGCCATAATCCTACATCTACACCTTGGCATTTCGTTTTTTCAGTTGGGTTATCACGTCAACGGGGGTTGGATCCACTCCCCGCAACATTGCTAGATAGAAGGATATGAAATCGCTTAGGTACACGAGGGACAAGATATAAGCGAGCCGCCCCTTTCCTCGACCCCGCAGCTCTATGGGCTTTCTCCCCTTGAGCAACTCCATGGTGAACTCGGTTTGGTTCCTCACCTGCTCACTCTCCTCGGCGTCCCTCAAAAACAGAAATGACATGTTCCTCATGGCGGAGACCAGCCCGACTATCTCATTGTGAGAAAGCTCCGGGAAGAACTCGACCTTTGCGAGTATTTTGCTGTTTTCATTGAGCTGTTTGTTAAACCTCGAAGCGACCCCAGTCAAGCTCATAGGGGCGTAGATGACCGGCACCGTTTCGTTTATCGTCCGTGCTATACGTTCCGCTTGGTTGTCCTTGCG
>CAYMXQ010000006.1:0-20273 GCA_964394495.1 Hadarchaeota archaeon (SeqCode) | reverse complement strand
TTTTTCAGCACTTCGACGCTTTCCTTTATCTCCTCATCTTTGCCCGTTGCCAGCCCCAACTTTTTGAACACGAGCGCTGCGGTGGGGAAAATATAGGGCAAAGCGGCCCGTGGGGGCAAACCCGGCGGGACTTTTATGTACGGTTTTTTAAAGGTTTTGCACATCTCCTCAAGCTCGCCGCCAGAGGTTATCGCCGCAACATGTGCGTTTTTCTCGATCGCCTCGGAAAAGCATGCCAGAGTCTCTTTGGTGTTGCCCGAATAGCTGATGGCTAGCACGAACGATGTTTCGTCGACCCACGCGGGCAACTTGTCGTTTTTGGATACTATGAATGGGACCAGCATGTCCAGCCAATCGCCCAGCAGGTCTCCGGAGATGGCCGAGCCGCCCATCGCAGTAACGACGACATTTTTGAACTCCGTGCGCGGCAAGTCAATCTTTCTGGATAGGGTTTCCTCGTACATCTCGGGGAACCGTATGAGGTGGTCCAACATGTTCGATTTGTCTGTCTGCGCCATCTTTTCTGGACTCAACATGTCATCTGCCTCAGGGTAACTTTGCTTGTTTCGTAAATAGTTTTTCGCCCCGCCCAGAGAAAATTGTTTCGTCGGAACCTCAACTCATCCGCCGTTTGAAAACGGTGGTCTTCTTGAGGTGGTTATTATAAAGTTCCTCCTGCATATTAACTTGAAAAACATGTCTGGCTCTTACGGGATAGCGGTGGACTTGGGGGCAACTTACGTAAGAGTCGCACTTTCCGATGAGAACGGGCGCTTTTTATTAAAACTAGAGAATGAAACAAGCAGAGAAAGCGCAAAGTCGATAAGCGCGCAATTGATAAAGATGTCGCGCCTGATATGCAGAAAGGCCAGCGTCGACATAGCGGATGTCGAGGGGATGTGCATCGCTTCCGCTGGCCCACTGGATCTGGGGAAAGGAGGGATTGTCAGTGGGACGAACTTTCGGTTCAAGTACATCCCACTTGTGAAACCTGTCCAAAACGAATTGAGGGTCCCGGTCTATCTGATTAACGATTGCAATGCGAGCGTGGTCGGTGAGCATGAGTTCGGGGCCGGCAGAGGCGTGGACGACCTAGTTTACATAACCATCAGTACGGGGATAGGTGGGGGGGCATACGTCGATGGTAACTTGCTTTTAGGCAAAGATGGCAACGCGGTTGAGATAGGGCATACAACAATAGATCTCACAGGGGTCATGAAATGCGGGTGTGGAAAGAGGGGCCACTGGGAGGCGTACTGCTCGGGCAGAAATATACCGAACTTCGTGCGGGTGAAACTACAAGCCATGGGTAAAAAAAAGATAGAAAAAAGTTTGCTGCACAAGCTCGCGAGAAGAAATATGGCAAATTTAAGCGCGGAGATTCTCTTCAAAACGGCGAAAGGAGGAGATGCGCTATCAAAGGAGCTGGTGGACGAGATAGGAAGGCTAGACGCCATCGGCTTCGCGAACGCCATCAGCATGTTCGACCCATCGTTGATTACAGTCGGAGGCAGCGTGGCCCTGAAAAATGAGGGGTTGATAATAGGGCCGATAAGGAGGCATTTGAAGGATTACGTCTTCAACAGGCCCCCGAAGATTACGAGAACACCATTGGGAGAGGACATAGGCCTTTACGGCGCGGCCGCATTAGTTTTCAGACCACCCGAGGAATTGAAGCAAAACAGCCGTCTTCGCGCCTAAAAGTGCGTGACGACTTAATGGAAAATGTCATTGATGCATGCTACAACCGGTGATTTCTTGGCCTCCCAAATGAGGAGAAAATTGTTTTAGGCTGTGATCCCACACAGCTGGCCAACCACTGTTTCTTACTGTTAGACGCTGTATGCAGAAAGCTTGAAAAGTTATCGAAGATACCTACACGTGTAGCCCCGTGGGGTAGACTAGCATAAAAGCTAGGCCCAACGGTCAATCCTGGCGGACACATTAAAAGCCGCACTCTGGATCCGTCGACCCCGGTTCGAATCCGGGCGGGGCTACTTCATTTTTTATATATCGACAACGATTGCCGTGTTCGTGTCAACTACGCCCTTGACCTTGTGTATGCCTTCCACGATTGTGCTGGTCAGGATATCCAGGCTCTTGGCCTCCACGAACACTATGATGTCGTACGGCCCGGTGACCACGTGGACGGACTTCACCCCGCGCAATGCCTTGATCTCCTTAGCGGCCTGTTTCACCTTGCCAATCGCAGCCGTTATCAGCACATATGCATGTGTCATTAGACCACCTCACCATCTCTTGTCAGCGTTGGTTAAAAATATGTCTGAGATGTCCGCCCGTGGGTTAACGACAAGAATCAGGTCTCCCCAGCTGATTCCTTCACAGTAAGTTTTTTCTTCAGGATGAGTTCAGCAGACCTTATAACAGAGCCACCGGAGCCTATTGCCCTGGCGATCTGGGCTTTTGGCACGTAGACGATGAGTTCTTCTCCCTGTTCTTCTATTTTTTCTATCGGCACTCCGAGCATCTGCTTCAGTTTCTCGACCGTTTCTGCGTCCAATCGCTTAGCCCCACTTCAAATTTCATGGCGTGTTTTAAAAGGCTTGCTAAGAGTTATCCCCCGACGTTATATTCGATGCTAGCTTTCCAGCCAGGGATGCCCGCACCAAACCGCTCAAGAATCCCCGGTACATGACCAGCGCCAACCACACAGGCCACCTTGGCGCCTTCCGCTAGGAGCATGGCGAGCCTCGAGGCCATGTAGGCATCCCGCTCCTGGATCAGGACCTCGTAGGCGGTAGGCGAGTACTGCTTCAGCTCATCCAAAAGGTAGGCGACGATCTGTTCATCCGTGAGTTGCTCCAGCTCAACACGCTTGCCGATGGGCAGGAGGCCTATCAGCAGCTCCGCAAACATCCTAAGCCTTTCACGTAACGACATCCTGTCGATGAGCCGCTGGAGAGTCAGTCCTATGTCGCGGTCTATCAACTCGATCCGAGCCCCGATTTTTCTGGCATGCTCCACCGCGACCAGCATCTCCTCCCCTGCAGGCATACCTGTCTGGTGCGAGAACTTGTTCTGGAGGAGGTTGATCAATCCGCCGAACAAGAGCAGGTTGGGTCCAGCGCGCGCGACATCTAGCGCCCCCGGCCGTTTTCCTTTCTGGGTCAACGCCATGTATCGAGCGGGACAAAGTTCGACGGCTACTATGTCCGGCCGCTCCTTTTCGATGATGTCCCTGACCTCAGCAGCGCTCTTGGGCAGGACGTGGGCAACGCCTATGAGGAACAACCGGTCATCTATTTTTTTCAGCAACTCGGACACCCACAACCCGATACACTAGGAGTAGATCGATGCCAACCCGCCCCACTTTGGAGAGTTTGAGTTTTACCCCCGTCTGAACGTTTGGGAATCCTACCCCCCCGACCAATGACTTTGCTTTCGCGCCACCTACTATACAAGGAGCGACAGCCACCTGTACCTCGTCCACCAAACCATGCTTGAGCATCTCCCAGTTGAGATTGGAACCTCCCTCGAGCAGCAGTTTCCGCACGCCCCTAGAATTAAGTCTTTCTAGCAACTTCCCGAGGTTCACATCATTTTCACCCCCGATGATTATCTCGGCCCCGGCCGCGCGCAGTCCCTCGAGTTTTTCCTTGCCAGCTCTCTTCGATGCAGCCACTATGGTGTTTGCCGAATCATCCATGATTTTGGCGTTCGGCGGTGTCCTTGCTTCTCCGTCTATCACCACCCGGATGGGGTTCTTCCCACGCACCCGCCGTACCGTCAATGATGGGTTGTCTGCCAGCACGGTGCCAACGCCGACCATTATCGCATCGACCTTTGCCCTGAGCCCGTGTAGCCGATCTAGATCTTTCCTGCATGAAATTTTGCTGTCTCCCGCTACTGTGGCGATTTTGCCGTCCAGAGTCATCGCAGCGTTCAGGATCACATAAGGTCGCGTCATCATAGGGAGTTTGGGAACAAGCACTTAAGTAATTTGTAGTGAGGGGCCAAGGCCGGGAATTTCGTCGGTTCATCCGATTTCGAACCCGGGACGCGGGCTCCACAGGCCCGAATGTTAACCAGGCTACACTACCTTGGCCACATGTAGAAACTGGTTTTGTTTATATTTAGGCTTGGGGATGGCAACTTGAGCATAGAAAAAACGTTAGCGAATCAACATCATCAACGTTTATAAATCACTCCAACTCAGTTTCTTATGCACCGTTTAGGCTAGGACCTGTAAAGAGGCCGGAAATGAAAAAGTTAATGGCTTATTTGGAGAGCGGCTTGGCGGATATTCCCATAGGCGTGGTATTGTTTGACAGAAATGGGAGATTTGCATATCTGAACCGCACATGTCTTAAGAGTCTGGGGCGCAGAGCAGAGGATTTAATTGGGAAAACCGTCTCGGCAGTATCGCCCCCAATCATGGCACCCGAGACGGCGAAAGAGATCGAGAAAAGAATAAAAAAGCGTCTAAGGACCGGCAAGCCCATACTAGGAGTAGATATCGAATTGGTCGGTAAAGGCAGAAAACCTTTGTACGCGTCCTACTCGGCATCGGTGGTCAGGAATGAGAAAGGGGATATTTTGGGGGAGTTGGTCTTCATCAGGGACGTCACCGAGGTAAAGCGCGCGCAGCGGGCTGTGGAAGAATCCGAGACGAAGTTCAGGACCCTCTTCAAGAACGCAAACGATGCCATATTCATGGCGGATGTAAAGACCAGCCGTATACTGGATGCGAACAAGGCGGCCGAGATGTTGCTCGGCAGGTCTAGGAAAGAGATCATCGGAATGCATCAGTCGAAGTTACATCCTCCAAGTAAATTTGAGCACTATAAAGCGCTGTTCAAAAAAGATGTTAGGGCCAAGAGCAGGATTAGTTTTGATGCAGAGGTTTTCACAAAGAAAGGCAAGGTCGTCCCAGTCTCAATCAGCGCGGCGGTCATGACAATCGGCGGCAGGAAGGTGATCCAGGGCATTTTCAGGGACATGACTGAGTTCAAGCGCGCCGAGGAGGAACGGAAAAAGTTGACGAGGGAGCTGGTGACGGTGTCAGGGACGGTGACGGATGCGGTGAAAAAGATGTCTGCGATGTACAGGAAGAGAATCGAGGAGCTGGAGAAGCTGGTGGCGCAGTTAAGCAAGAAATGATAAAGATAGAACTGCATCCTGCTACAGCACTCGTTTCAACGTCCTGATTTAGAGATATTTTAGCAACGTTTGTTCGGTTTATCTTAATGGTGCAGGGGGTGGGATTCGAACCCACGAAGGCCTTCGCCACGGGGTCCTAAGCCCCGCACCTTAGACCAGACTTGGCTACCCCTGCCCAAGAAAATCTTGCCATCAAAGGATAAAACTACACGCGTCTCGCAAAGTCCGCTATCGCGCCCATGCGTCGCGCTGAGCCATCCGCTCATATCGCGTCTGCTTCTTCGCCTGTTTGTAGCAGTTTTTGCAGTACGACTTCCCCATCGTCCGCTTGGCGCAGACGCGGTGGATTTCGACGTTGCATGTGGCGCATTTGATCGTCGGAGACTCTAGAGGCTTGTCGCAGACCGTACAATCAGGCATCGCTTCACCATAACTAAGCAAACGCGCGTGGATAAAAATTTTGGGGAGGAAAAGCGAACTCCTCAGAGTTTCCAGACGACCCGTTTTTTGCTGAGGGTAGTGAACACGTCTCCGCCGACCTGGTAAACCTGCTGAACACGTTCGATGTCGATGAACTCTCCATCGAAGGCGCCCTCGTCCGCATATGCGGCCACAGCCTCTCCGATGAAGAGAGTGTGGTCTCCAGTTGTGATTTGGTTCACGAGTTTGCATTCTATGTGGGCCACGCACTCTTCTATCACGGGTGTACTGATGACCTTCCCAGGTGTAGGTGTGAGGCCGAGCTCTTTGAACTTGTCATGCATTCTACCAGAAACCTTCCCGCATTTTATCGCTTTGTCCAGTATCTCCATGGTAGGGATGTTTATGGCGAACTCCTTTGTACGAGCAATGAGTTCGTGCGAGTAGCGCTTGGGGGCGACGAGTATCCCGACCAAAGGGGGGTTGATGGAGAGGGGAGCCGTCCAAGCGATTGTTATTACATTTGGTTTGCCCGTTTCAGGGTCGACACAGCTGACAAGGACGACGAGGCTAGGGTAGATCAGCCTGTAAGTTTTCCCAACTGGCACCTCTGGTTTTTTCATCCCGCCACCAGAGATGTTTTGGTCGAGCCGGTGGTTTAACTATTGTCATTTGAAATGCCGATGGTTATTTAAACATATATCCAGACTCAGATTAGGAGGCATGAAATGACAAACGGAACATCACCGGGCAAGGCCATGATAATACTCGGTGGCGTCGGAGGCATCATCTGGTTGGTCGGAGCCATACTTGCAGCGATTATCGGCGGCATTGGACAGATAATACTTGGAATTGGAGTGCTTTTGGCATCTTTTGCAGGGATTGGATTCTGGCAAAAGGCAAAGGAAGTCATGGGGATACTCACGTTCGTGTTCGCCCTAGTGGGAGGGGTACTCCTTCTGGTCGGCGGAGCACTTGGTGTAGCCAGGATAGGCGCTGGCGGCATCATCGCTTTCGTGGGACAAGCGTTGTTCGCAGTTGCGTTGATAATGCTGGGTCTTGTCATAAACAAGCTCGCATCGCAGCTGAACACGCAGGCGAAACTGGGGATGGATCTAGTCTTTCCAGCAGTTGCAACTTCGATGGCCGGCGGGTGTGCAGCCCTTGGCGCTGCAGTTACCGTGACTGCCCCAGCCGCGATAATATTGGCCATAATGTTCTTCGTGACGAAGTAAGGCAAGCGGCAGGGGTATTTTTTCTTTTTTAGCACGGTTAGTTTAGAGACCATTCTTCAGCGATGATTGTCAAGGAATTCTGTACGGTATTTTTCTAGTTTTAGACGTTTGTGGGGTATTGTAAGGTTTGGGAGTACGCACCGCATTACAAAATCAACGTTCTTTCTTGAAACTAGGAATTCAAGAGGATACCATGTACCTTTGATAGTTCTTCCCTTGTAGACACTTTTTACAGATCGTTTGGTAATTAACACTTTACATCTGAGATGCTTTTCAATGGCAGATTTTAACTCAGTTTGTGGGCTTCCATCACTTATTCTGATAACACACTGTGGCGTGGGGCGGCGTTTACCTTTAATCCTGATGTCTCCATCCCCGTCTATCCTTCCAGCCAAGTAGGCCCCGAAAAATTCGTGATTTTCCGATATCCACAAAGGAATCATAGTCCCATGGAAGTGGATATTCAACTTTTCAAAAGTTTCGATCAACTTTTTTACACTAGTTCCCATTTTGTATTTACCATTCGATAGTCTGTGTTTTTTTAATTTTCTGGCAAATTTTGACTCGAATATTTGCACAAATCTTTCCAACATCGGAAAAGATTTTGGTCCTACTTCTAGCGCGATTTCCCATCTCAAATACCGCTTATTCTTTTTCCGAATATAGTAGCAGATTCGCTTACCATCTGAGTGTAGTACGCCTATCCAGTATGCAGTTTCAAACGTTTTGAACCCATCGGCATCGTAATTTTCCATCCAACTATAACGTGCGGATTTGTTCTTCTCTGAAGACCTTAACCATACCTTCTGGTACTTTGTTATCTCTCTTTTCATTGTCCCGTCAAAGTTTTGGGCTGGGGTTCTTTATAAGGGGGCAAACGTACAGACCCGGAGATAAGTAAAAAGTGGTGCCCCGGGCGGGATTTGAATTCGCGCGGCACCAGCTATGCTAATGCCGTCCCGCGTCGCGGCCTTTCTCCGCCCTTTGCTCGAAAGGGCCGTATGATTGACCGGCCTACACCACCGGGGCACAATTCCTTTTATGTTTTGGATTATTAAACAAGTCCCGCCAAGTTTTTTATCTCCCAAATAAACGTTATTTCGAGGCAGAGAATGAGATGGGGAGAGCGCGGGCTTAGCCAAGGCGTGATAGTTGTCATCGTCGTCGCGATCGTTGTTGTAATAGTTGTGCCAGTTACCATCGCGGCCATCATTCTGACCAGCGGCCCCCAGGATTTAGGCGACTTTAAGGTTGCGTATGGTACTACCACAAACCCCACGTACGCGCAGCTCGAGCAGACGTTCAAACAATTCCAGCTATTTGAGTCTATTGCAAATGGGCTAAATGACATACTGGCCCTGCCCCGCGACATCACCATAGTTCTCGCTGAGGGCGGAGTAGTGAACGCGTGGTGGGACCCGAGCACGAGCCAGATAGTTTTGACATACGAGTTGATGGTGCACTTCGGGGAGCTTTTTATCCCCTACACGCAGACCACCGAGGAGTTGGGGAATGCAATCCTGTACACCACGGTCTTCGTGTTCTCCCACGAGATGGGGCACGCGCTGGTGAGCGTGTATAACCTGCCGATAAC
This sequence comes from Hadarchaeota archaeon (SeqCode), assembly GCA_964394495.1. GTDB lineage: Archaea > Hadarchaeota > Hadarchaeia > Hadarchaeales > Hadarchaeaceae > B75-G9. The sequence continues at coordinate 11,903 of CAYMXQ010000006.1, read as the reverse complement.
CGGAAAGGAGGAGGACGCGGTGGACCAGCTGGCCACGCTGATCTTTATAGAATCCGGCTCTGCCGAGGTGGCCATAACCGCCGCAAATTGGTTCTACCTTGCGGCGCAACAGGCGGGAACCCAAAACCTGCCGTTCTGGGACGTGCACTCGCTGGACATGCAGAGGTATTACAACATACTCGCATGGATTTACGGGAGTGACCCGCAGAAGTACTCCAATATAGTCACGGGAGGCTATCTGCCCGAGGACAGGGCGCAGACGGCCCAATATGAGTACCAGCAAATGTACAACAGCTGGACAGTTTTGCTCGCCCCATATGAAAAGGTGTGAACTCCAACTGTTTTCCCATTTTCGTGAATCATTCTTCTCGGTTGAAGATGCGTAATGGGTCACCTTCATATCGGCTTAAATTTTCTCAAATTCGCGGGACATTTGTCTGATGTATCATAATCCTTAATAGTTTCAGGCAGTGACTCTCTCTTGGAGTTCGAAAATGAGGACGAACGAGCGCGGTCTGAGCACGGGCGCGTTGGTGGGCATCATCATCGGTATTGTCGTAGCTGTCGTCGTACCTGTGACCATCGTGGCCGTTCTGCTTATGGGCGGCGGTGGAGGCGGGGGGGCCCTGGCAACCGTGCCGGTTTATCCCGGAGCCGTGGAGAACACAGGGATAAACGTGGCGCAGGCCATGGCCCAGAGTGGTTATACGATGCCCGCGGGATGGGCTGGCAAAGCCTATAACATAACGGAGAGTCCCGCGACCGTTATAACTTGGTACAGGACGCAGATGACCGGGTGGACGAACACAGCGGACAACGCTATCGAGTATCTGGGTATCACAGTCTACGTGCTTGCGTACGAGAAGGGGAACGATGCGGCTGTGATAGAGGCACTTTCTTCCCCAGGGGAGGGTGACTTTCTGTTCATACTGGCCGGGCCAAAGCAGACGTCGGGTCCTGGGGAGAACACAGGGGGCGGTACAGGAAGCTCTATCATCGGGACTTGGGAAGGCACTCACTTGGGTTCGACAGAGACCTTCACCTTCAAAAACGATGGGACGTATGATTGGTCATCTGATGGGGGCCAGCAAAGCGGCACATGGAGCATGAGCGAGAATATTCTGAGGCTTGACAGCAATCCCCCTGATTTCAAAGTGGTTTTTGCACCTAATTCCATGAAGTGGTACGAGCAGGACCCGGACACAGGAAATTGGGACGTTCTGGGCAAAAGTTTCACTAAAGTTGCTTAGATCAGTCTTATTATCTTGGGCCATCACCCTGCTGAACCAAACGTCCTGAAAAATCGGTGGTGGGCCCGAAGGGATTCGAACCCTTGACCACCCGGTTATGAGCCGGACGCTCCACCTGGCTGAGCTACGGGCCCCGACCAAATGTCATCGAGATTGATTAAAACGTTTGCTAAGTCAAAGTTAAAATGTTAAGCACACAGACTATTGCAAGGTGAATAATTGGCGGTCAAAATCCTGGCCCATGGAGACACCGATGGCATATGCTCAGCTGCTCTCGTGAAGGCACGGTTCCCAGAGGCCGAGGTCTGGTTCACCCGTCCGATAACCCTATCGCGTGACCTCAAAGGAATAGAGCCAGGCACCACGGTCGTCATCTGCGACATAGCAATCAGCGAGACCCAGAAGGATGAGTTGTTCAGCAACATCAGGGAGCTGGCCAAGAAGGACGAGGTAATATATCTGGACCACCACCCTCTGCCCCCGAATACTCTTAAGAGGGACGTACCGGCCACCCAGTTCGCCCACGAGATCGGCGTGAGCACATCTGAGATTGCGTTCAAGATATTCATCCAGGACCCAAGTTCAGATCTAGACCGCGTCGCCATCTGGGGTGCAATCGGCGACTATTGTGAGGAGACCGATTTCGTGCGAGACGGCCTAAACAAGTACGACCGGAGGACCATTTACATGGAAGCCGGGCTGCTCAGCCAGGCGCTTAGCGAGGCTGCAGGCGATTACCACTACAAGCGGGATGTGGTGATCAAGCTCGCTCAGGGGGTGCCACCGACCGAGATTCCTGAGATAGTCGACCGAGCCGTGAAGTCGACCAAGCGAGAGTGGGAGGGCTACGAGTACGTGAAGAAGCACGTGGTGAAAGAGGGGAACGTCGCGGTCGTCTACAACCTACCATCCGGCAGCCTTGGAAAGGCGGCCATGCACGCGTTGGGTGTCACAGGTACAGATGTGGGTATCTGCACACGAAGGGATGGTGATGAGATCGACGTGAGCATGAGGCGCCGGGCAGGAGCTAAGATAGACCTAAACGAGATGCTCCGTCATATAACCGCCCGTGTGGGGGGGTCAGGTGGTGGGCACGAGGGCGCGGCAGGCGCGACCATCCCAGCAAATATATTCGATAATTTCCTGGAGACGTTGAAGAAGGAGATTTCGCCGGTGATAGGTAGGGTGCCCGGGCTAAGGCGATGACTAGAGCAGCTCCACTTCCATGCCCTTACCCATCTTCTTCGCCTTTTCGTACACGACCCAATCAGTCGCTATGTCTTGGACTGCGAGGCCTGTCGAGTCGAAGACCGTTATCTCATCGCGTGATTTTCGGCCAGGCCTCTTCCCTGTGACTATCTCCCCGAGGTCGGCGTAGATGTCCCCGCGAGCGATTATGCCCTTCGAGAGCGGGACGTTCACCTCCCCGCCGTGGATTGCCTGCTCAATATCGTCTACAACTACCTTCGCGCGCAACAGAATCTCAGGGTCGAGCTCCTGTTTGCCTGGTGCGTCAGCGCCGATGGCATTAATGTGCGTACCATCGGAAACCCAATCGTTCATTAGGATTGGTTTTTTGGATGGGGTAGTTGTCACGATTACATCCGCACTTTCTACGGTATCCCTAGTCTCTTTGGACACTTTCGCGTCTATATCGAGTTTTTTGCCCATCTCCGTGGCGTACTGTTTTGCTCTCTCCATCGATACGTCGTTGACCCTGACCTCTTTGATTTCAAGCACCTCGTTAAGGGCGAGCAGCTGGGTCTTGGCTTGAACCCCTGCCCCGACCATCGCGACCACCTTGGAATCCTCCCTCGCCAAGTACTTCGCCGCGACGGCACCGCCAGCACCCGTTCTCAGGTTCGTTATCCAGGTTCCGTCCATGATTGTAAGAGGAACGCCGGTTTTCGGATCCAAGAGCAAGATGGTCGCCATCACAGTCGGCAACCCGTGCTGCTTAGGGTTTCGTGGGTGGGCGTTGACTATCTTCACTCCCGCCGCGCCCATCTCCTCCAGATATGCGGGCATCACCCGGAAGTCGCCGTCGTAGTTCTTGAAGTAGATATAAGATTTCGGGGGCATCTGGACCTTTCCGAGGCCCTTTGCGCGAAATGCGTCTTCAACTGCTTCGATGGCCTCGCGTATGGAGATGAGTCCCTCGACCTCTGCCCTAGATAACAACAGTACCTTCAACCGAACACCATTACCCACTGTTAGACCAATCATTTGAGTTTTTCTAAAGTTAGTGGCGCCGGGGAGAGGACTCGAACCTCTGACCGCTCGGTTGCTGCGCACAAGCGTGTCGTCCTTCTTGATTGAGGTTCGCTCTTCATCCACGCCTGGTTTAACAGCCGAGCACTCTACCTACTGAGCTACCCCGGCTGACTAACGATTTAATAGTCCTTTCTATAAACTTTTAGCCCACGCTCAGATTTCTTAGCCGGCGTCGCATTAAATCGAACGTTGCGATTAGGTTCTCCTTGTTATCAAAATCCTCGATTATACTGCGAAGCTTGGCTTTAGAACTGCGCGATAGCCGTTCAGCCGTTTTTACTAAGGCGGGCAACGCTCGCACAATGTTGTCCACGATTGTAACGTCCGCTGCCTGTGCCGTCCTTGACATCGGGTTCAGGTCGATTGTTATCACACGTTTACCAAGTTTCTTGAGGGCCTCCGTTCGGTCCCCATCCTCTAAAGGTACCAATACCACATCCGCAGAAGCTATCCCCCGGCGGTCGACCTTCCTTCGATTGCTGTGGATCTCCTTTATCCGGGTAGAAAATTTTCGTTCGGTCCCTAGGACCTCCACAGCCTCGTGTCTTTGTAGCCAGTTGGCTATCGCAGCTTCGCGTTTCGCCGACCCGTGGAATAGATTGACCTCAATTCTGGCCCCCGTGGCTCGGGCTAGGTTCACGACCTCCTCCGGCGCGAGCGTCGCGACGTTACCGTTCACAGAGATCACAGGGTGTTTTGCTAGGAGAAGCATCGCAGCTGCAGCTTCGATGGCGCGCTTGGCTTGCCCAGTAGTCCGCTCGCCTAGTATGTAGTCGAACGCTTCTCCCCTGCCGTGCGCAGCAAGCCCCTCCGGCACCACCAACCCAACTCTGAAACCTTCCGCTAGCCGCTCCCTGACGCGCAGGGATTCGGCGCGGGGATGGTGAGGCGAAACTTTACTCAGTTAAACCACCAATTAATCACAATAGTTTGAAATGACCAAAAGCTTTTTGAACGGGCGGGATATTTTTAAAACGGTAGACATGCGCATACATCTCTTCGCCGTAGTCCCGTTGATTCTTGTGGGAGTTGCTTTGGCGATAGTTATACTTACCCCAAGTGGCGGGGTACTAACGTACCTTGTGATCGGCTTGGCCGCCGCCGCAGCGCTTGTGACGATCGCCACACTTTTCCAGTACACGAGGACTTCCACGGAGGCCAAACAGGTCCCAGTTGAGAACTTCTCCATATGGGTGGATGTCGGGGAGCCAGCGGCGGATCTGAAAAGATTGAGTTTTGATGACGCAGGGTCGGCCGTACGCATTGCCACCGCGGACCTAGACGCCCTAGCGTCGAACGCGGAGCTGCTGTCATACCGCCTCTCACTTCTTGTGGAGCGGGAAGGTTTTGAGGAAATCCGTCAGGAAAAGTTACACAAAGTCACCGGAGATGTGGCGCACGGTATCCACTCTGTCATCGAGAAATTACGCTCGGCCAACACGATTCCTCCAGAGGCAATAACATCGCTCGAGCAGTACGCCTCCCAATCGGACCGGATAGCCAACAAGCTTTTCGAGTTTGAGCAGGGGAAGTCAGAGGTCGTCCACGTTTATGTGGGACCACTTCGCCGAGCGGCTGAAAAACTCTCCCGCGACCTCAGGCTCGCCTCGGCGAATATATCGAATTTCGCGCGCGGGCTGCCAAAGGCAACAGCTCCTTGAGGAGTAGAGGCGATGGCAAAGCCTCACGTTAACTTAGTCTTCATCGGGCACGTTGACCACGGGAAATCAACGCTTGTCGGAAGGCTACTTGTCGAGCTCGGAGTGGTTTTGGAAAAGGACCTAAAGGACGAGGCCGGGAGTTTCAAGTTCGCCTGGGTCATGGACCGTGAGAAGGAGGAGAGGGCGCGCGGGCTGACTATAGATATAGCGTATCAGAAAATCGAGACTTCAAAAAATACCATAACGATAATAGACGCCCCTGGGCACCGCGACTTCGTCAAGAACATGATCACCGGGGCGAGCCAAGCAGACGCTGCCGTGCTCGTAGTGGCGGTTGACGACGGCATAATGCCCCAGACGCGCGAGCACGCTGCACTCGCATTCACACTCGGCGTCGGGCAGCTTGTGGTTGCGATAAACAAGATGGACCTCGTTGGCTTCGGCGAGGCGGCTTACGAGGAACTGAAAAGCAGCGTGGTCTCGTTGTTGAACGGGATGGGCTACCGAAACGCGGATAAGTTCTCATATGTGCCTGTCGCCGCATTTTACGGCGAGGGCGTCGCAAAAACCAGCTTGAAGATGTCTTGGTACAAAGGGCCAACATTGCTCGGGGCGCTGGAGTCCCTCACCGAGCCGGAGAAACCCGTGGACAAGCCCCTTCGCATCCCCGTGCAGGACGTCTACTCCATCACTGGAGTAGGGACCGTGCCAATAGGGCGCGTGGAGACAGGGGTGTTGAAAGTCGGCGATAAGATCGTTTTTGAGCCGGCTGGGAAGAGCGGCGAGGTACGATCGATTGAGATGCACCACGAGTCGGTCCAGAAAGCAGAGCCAGGGGACAACATAGGCTTCAACGTCCGTGGGATATCTAAGGGGGACGTGAAGCGGGGAGATGTGGCGGGACACTTGGATAAACCGCCAGCGGTAACGAGCGATTTCACTGCGAAGATCATAGTCCTGGCGGTACCGACCGACATCAAGCCAGGGTTCGTGCCTCTTTTCCACTGCCATTCCGCTCACGTGCCTGGAAAACTTGCTGAGATTATACAGAAAATAGACCCGCGCACAGGGACGGCAGTCGAGGAGAAGCCAAGTATGCTGCGAAAGGGTGATGCAGGAGTAGTCCGGATCCTCCTTGATAAGCCGATGGTGATAGAACGCGCCGGCGAGATACCAGAGTTAAGCCGTTTCGCTGTTCGTCATAGCGGGCAGACGATAGCCGCAGGGATATGCGTGGACCTGGTCCCTTCGAAATGATCAGATTTTGGGTATCTCAGGCATGGTCAGCTTGTGGGCCACCGTGCGCTCCCGTTTTATGAAATACCTCACCTTCTCAACATCCACGCCCGCCGCTTTCGCGATGGCGGCCGGTTTCAGCCCGATGTCGAGCCCAGCGTATATCACGTCTAGCTTTTCGTAAGAGATGCCCAGCTCCCCCTCGTCCGTCTGTCCCCGCCAAAGGCCAGCCGAAGACACCTTGTTGATCACGTGTTTGGGCAATCCGAGATGTGATGCGAGTTGTTTCATCTGTGTTTTGTAAAGGCAACCGACCAGATGCAGGTCCGCGCCTCCGTCCCCGTATTTTGTGAAATATCCGCTCCGGAGCTCGCTCCGATTGCCACAGCCAATGACGAGTTTGTTGAAAAGGTTCGCGTAGTAGTACAGTATGACCATCCGTACGCGTGGCCTCATGTTCGCGGCAGGAAGCTGCGCCGCCGTGTTGTATTCCGCTAGATTCTGGCGTATGCCGAGCAACGCTGGCGCGATATCGACGATCTTGAACGTAACGCCGAACTTGTTCGCGACGTCGCGGGCATCTGCGACATCGTGCGGGTCCGTCAAATCGCCCTCAGGCATCGAAACTCCTATTACTCTGTTCCCCCCCAAAGCTTTCGCGCAGATGGACACGACGACCGAGGAATCAATCCCGCCGCTTAGCCCGACGACAGCCCCGGTGGCACCCGCATTTTCCACCTTTTTCTCAACGAATGACGTGAGTTTTCTCTCCACAGTGGATGGATTCATCCTCAGTGCTTTCGCGATGCGAGTCGAGGCATCAAGTTCGGTCATTTTTTCGCCTAGAACTTTTTAGAGTACGAGCCGAGGATCTTCAGCATGGCGGTCTTTTCCCCGATTCTCTTTAAAGCGTCTTTCACTTTTTCGTCCTCGCGATGTCCCTCAAGATCTATGAAAAACAGGTAATCACCCAGCGCCTTCTTGGACGGTCGAGATTCTATCTTCGTGAGGTTTATCCTCCTGGAGGCGAACTCACCAAGAATCTCGTATAGAACACCAGGCTTGTCCGCGGCGGTGTAAAACACTATCGACGTCTTGTCATGTCCAGTCCGCTTGCAGTCCTCCCTGGCGAGGCATAGGAATCGCGTTAAGTTGGTTTCTCCAGCTTGTATGTCGTCTCTGAGTATATCCAGCCCGTAAATCTTGGCAAGCCCTTTAGGTCCGATCGCGGCCATGTGAGGTTGCTTCATCTTGCCCACCTGCTCGGCTGCCTTCGCGGTGCTGGTCATTTCGATGAGTTCAGCTTTTGGCAGGTTCTTGCGCAGAAAGTCCTTACACTGAGCCAAGGCTTGAGGGTGGGAGAGCACCTGGGTGATCTTTTCGAGCCTGGCCCCCTTGACTCCTAGCAACGAGTGCGAGATTGGGGACACGATTTCAGCCTGCACATGGACATCGACCCACGCCAGGGAGTCCAGCGCCTCTCCGACAGTCCCTTCCCTCAGGCTTTCCACAGGGATGACACCTGCATCCACCTCACCGCGCGCGACTGCCTCAGCGACGTCCATAATCGTCGGGTACGGTAAGAACTCTCCCTTTTCTTTGAAGTGGGTTCTTGCAGCGAGTTCAGCGTATGTGCCGTGAGGCCCGAGCACTCCAATCTTCATGACGCCCCCCCTTCAAACTGTCTGTATAACTCCCGGTAAGCTCGTCTTATCTCTCCCGCCCCAAACGGAGCAAGCGCCTCATTGAAGACGGTCTTGGCTCTCCTCGCATCGCCGGCAGAGAAGGCTGAGTCCAGGGCGCGGCAGGCCTCCAGAACGCCGCTCCTGGCTACCTTGGCGTACTTGTTGTGAGTCTGTAATTCCCCGTAGAGCTCGGGGTCCCCTGCAAGGATGGATTTTGCCACGGCCATGAGTCTCGCAAACATCGGAGTGCGAAGTTCCTTTATACGTTTGGATTCCTTCATGGACTTTATCGCGTGCAGGTAGGCCAGGAGTACAAAGTGGGTCGTGCACTGGATTATCGCCATTACTCGGTCGTGCTCTTCCGCGTCCATTTCCGTTACGCGAGCACCTAATCTGACTAGCAGTTTCTTCAGCTCCACATAACATTTTCCAGGCTTGACCGGTACCACGACAAAGTCTTTCCCCTTTATCTTGCTGGCGCCTGGGCCGAACAGGGGGTGGATCGAAACGAGTTCGACATCGGCCCTGATTTTATGCATCGCCTTAACAACGTCACTTTTCACGGAGGCGACATCGGCCACTAGAGCGCCTTTTCGTGCCATTTTCGCGGTGGCTTTAACGACTTCGGGCGTCTGAGGTATTGGAACAGCCACCAGCACAATGTCGGCGTCTGCAGCGGCCTCCTCAACTGGCCTCGCTTTTACACCTAGTTCCGACGCGACTTTTTCTGCTTTCGATTGCTTGACATCCGATATCGTCACCTCTCCCAGGTTTTTCTTAGCGAAGCCTGCGAGCCATCTGCCCATCACACCAGCGCCTATGATTGCGACCTTCATGTTCTCAACTTATTCAGTTCACGTCTCGCGGCCGCCTCCATAACTTTAATGGGAGCCTTCCTGCCGGTCCATATCTCGAACGACAGCGCGCCCTGATGGACGAGCATATCCAGCCCGCTGATGGCCTTAGCCCCAGCTCGCTTTGCCTCCCGCAGCAGGCGTGTCTCAAGCGGTTTGTACACGATGTCGTAGACAACCAAGCTGGGACGCATCATGTCTGAGGTCACAAGGGTCCGGTCTACGGCAGGGTACATGCCGATCGATGTCGCGTTGATCAACAGGTCAGCATTTCTAACAGCTTTCTTGAGTTGACAGTGGTTCAAGGAGGTCGTTTCGACATCAACCCTAAGATCCCGCTTTATCTCCGACGCCAATGCTTTCGCGCGAGAGACGGTTCGGTTGGCTATTGTGAGCTCCGCGCCGGCTTTGGCAAATGAAAAAGCAATGGCATGGGCTGCTCCCCCGGCCCCCAGCAGCAAGGCTCTTTTCCCTTTGACACGTCCTGTTTTATCCTTGAGCGCTCTGAGTGCGCCTTCCCCGTCCGTATTGAACCCAATGAGCTTCCCTCGCTGATTCTTCACCGTGTTGACTGCTCCGGTCAATCTGGCAGACTCGTCGAGCTCGTCCAGCATGTCCACTATGGCTATCTTGTGAGGGATGGTGACGTTCAGTCCGGAGATGTTCATCGCGCGGATTCCTGAGATGGCATCGGTCAGGAATTTCTGTGGGACGTTGATTGCAGCGTAGAAGCAGTTCAACCCGAGTTTTTCGAAGGCAGCGTTGTGCATAGCTGGCGATGGGCTCCCTTCCACAGGGTCGCCAATCAGCAGGTACAATTTTAAGGTGGGGCTCAACCCCTGACCTCCAGCGTAGCCAGCTCGTGGATCCATTCCTTCGCTGTCGCCATGTCAGGTTGTCTAGGCGCGGTTTTTTCCTTAACCCCTGCGTAGATCCACGGCGACCCGAAAATGGGCGACACAAGTCGGGTTACATTACCTGCCTCCCCCATCGCGAAGGCTATGATGGGAGTGTCTGTTATATCACGCGCTCGAATGATAAAGTCAAGCATGCGGAGGGCATGGTCTGGGCTCTTAGCGAAGGTCACGAGCTTAGCGATGTCGCACTTTGTCTCAACTAAATTTCCGACGGTTCTCATGAGCGTCTCGGTAGAGGGCGTAGTTGAGAAGTCGTGATGGGACATCAGCACGGTCACGCCCGAATCCTTGGCCTCTGCCACAAGCGAGTCGCGCAGTTTTTTCGGTGTTGAGAGTTCTATGTCCACGCACGCCACGCCACGCTGGATTCCCTTTGCCAAGAGTTCAACCCTCTTTCGCTCCTCCCCCTTGAAGCTGCCCCCCTCGCGATTTGGACGGTTGGTGAGGATGATCGGCACGTCCTCTAGAGGCAGTTCTTCCCACCCTTCTGTGTTTTGCAGGCCGTCCATCCGCAGTTCCACTAAGTCGGCACCTTGTTTCACGGCTGAAGTTATCCCAGTCCGTACTTCATCGAGGTTTTTCCCGATTACAGCACCGCAGACAGCAGGGATCCTTATCTTGTGCTTCCCTAACCTGAGCCGTTCCAAAGGGGATCCCTCCACCAGCTATCGCTCCACCAACATCTCATCGACCTTGGTCCCGAAGTGCCGTCCAGCTCGCTCGACGTATAACAGCACCTCGTCGCCAGGCTTGAGTTTCGCCACAGAAATTGGCTTGCTGTCCTTCCCCACGAGATTTATCGTTTCAGCGTTTTGGAGCAATGTCTTGTAGGTCTCCCCTTCCCGCTCCGCCTCGACAAGCAGGAGAGGCCGCCGCTCTATTTTCACCCGTCCTATCACGCCTACTCGCGCCTTCCCGTTTGCATTGACGATCAGCACTTCGTCACCCGCACCGAGTTCCGAGAGGTACTTCGTCTTTTCCTTCGGCAGCCGGACGTAGGCGTGCACAGCTCCGGCGTTCACGCGGAACGGACGGGACTCTACAAATTCGCTTGAGAGGGTCTCCGCGTGTACTAGGAATAGTCCGTTCGCTTGGCTTCCGACCAACATCCCCTCGCCCAACGTCATCAGCAATGTCGTGTCAATGCAAGCTCGGTCACCTGCTCCGACAGGCCGTACGGTTTTCACCTTAGCCGGTACTAGCTCCAGCCGTTCGTGTGAGAGATGTTCGAAAGATTCGCTCACCTTCTTGATTTCGCCAGCCCCGTGTTCTCTCGGGTCTAGCAGAACACCTGCCGTCCCGACCTCGAGTGTCTCAACCGCGGTTTTTGCCTCGGTCGCGTCTTTCACCCCAGCTAGCACTTTGACCTCGGAGCGCTGGAGCTCCGCAATCATGTTCTCGAGTGGGATCACTTTCCAGTCTGGCGTCACAGCAATCATGTAATCCACGGACTTGCCGATTTTCACCGCAGCCCGCTCCAACTCCTTACTCGACACCTCAACGAGGGCCGCGACCTTCTTCCCCTCCTTGCGCAGCCTCTTGGCCTCCTTCAGGACTTTATCTGTTTCACCAGTTTTTCTGACGCTTAGGAGGACTATGCTCACAGCTGGAGATGGCTCATTTGCAGCCACCAAGATGGAGCCTAGCTTGAGGGCTTCCTCAGCTTCGTCGGGTTTCACCAAAACGGCATCCGCGCCTGCTTCAATCGCGGCAGACACAAACGGTTTCCGACTTTTCCAAGGCTCATCCCAGTCCGCCTTGACCCAGACCAATTTAGGCAAAGCCTCACCTTTTCAGTTCACGCATTGCCTTCTCGACCGAGGCGTCTTCATGCACGATGCGTACGAGCGCCCGGGTCATGGCAGTCGGATTCCGGTGCTGGAATATGTTTCGGCCGATGGAGATTCCAATCGCCCCTGACTCCATCGCGTCGGTTGCCAGCTTGAGCACATCGCGGTCCGTCGCCATCTTAGGCCCACCTGCGATCACGATGGGAACCGGACAACCTCGGACTATTTTCCGGAAA
>CAYMXQ010000005.1:25814-29220 GCA_964394495.1 Hadarchaeota archaeon (SeqCode) | reverse complement strand
ACTTCCCGTGTTCGATGGAGCCGAGCTCGTTCTGAAGCCCATACAGCTCCGCTCCACGAATCGTCGCCATTTCCAGCGCTTCCATTGCAGAGATTGCTCGCGGGTCTCGGAGGGCGACCTTCTGGAGGAGATGGGCCGCCCGTATGTTCTCGAACCCGTCGAAGACATATCCATCATTGCCCGGCCCAACTGGGATGCCCATGGAGAGCATCTTTGTCACGGGCGCCGCACCAACCGCGTTCAACATATTACTCATCGGGTTATACGCCACCGTTGCGCCCGTCTTCTTGATGATCCGCAGCTCATCATCATTGACGTGCACGCAGTGCGCCAGCACGACATCCGGCGCGAGCAGGCCTACATCATTCAACCGCTCGATGGTCCGCTTTCCGTATCGCTCGTAATTATGGTAGACGTCGTCCAATCCCTCCGAGGCGTGGATGGTGACGGGGGCCTTGTAGCGGCTCGCCAGCTCCCTGACGTAGCGAAACAGCTCGTCTGAAACAGTGAAAGATGCATGGATGCTGAACATCCCTTGCACGCGACGTATCCGCTCCGTCTTCAGCTTCCGTATCAATCGCTCGTTTTCCTTGGTGCCCTTTGCTCCCTCTGCGTGGGTACGGCGCTCGGTGGCCTCAAACGAGATGATGCCGCGGATGCCGGACTGCTCGACCGCGGAGGCGATCCGATCCAGCACACCTACTATGGTGTTAGGTCCTGAGAAGGTGTCAGCTAATAGCGTGGTGCCTGTCTTTATGAGCTTCAGGCAGGAAAGCAGAGCGCTTGCGTACGCGTCCTCCTTCGTCATCGCATCTTCCATCGGCCACAGCCCGCGTTGTAGGGCCTGGGAGAAATCTGTGGGAGGTTCAACTTTCAGAGGAGCACCGCGCATTAACACGCGATAGAGATGGGTGTGAGAACATATGAGACCCGGCATGACGATCTTGCCGCGGGCGTCGATGACCTCCTCAGGCTTGCCTTTTCCAGCCGAACCGTGCTTCACGGATACTATGCGACCGTCCTCAACAGCTACAGAACCATCGGCTATGACACGGCGGTCCTTGTCCATAGTTACGACCAAACCGTTTTTAATCAACATGTCCACCATCTCAATCCCTGTGAAGGAAACTGTGGGGGCAGATTTAACTCTGCCGCAGGATTTTATTTGCTGCTAATTCCGACAAGCGCGAAAGACAGATAAAACCCGCAGAGAACTGGAGTATGATGGACATGTCTGAATTCTCGGCGATGGCGATGGCCAGACTCATACGAAAAGCCGCCAAGGTCCGCGTCTCCCGCAGCGCTGCCCTGGAGCTCAGCGCCGTGCTAGAGGAATATGCCACAAAGATATCTGGCGAAGCCCTCAAACTAGCCCAACACCGCGGAGCCAAAACTTTGAATGAAAGCGATGTTCGCTCGGCTGCCACAGGGATGCGTAAGTAAATGGGAATATCGTTCGAAAACTTATCCTAACCCACGCAGTTTTCACTTTTGCGCAGCCTTCTCCAACATTTTCCAACGTATGCTGAGAAATTTCAGGACCCGGGCCACGTCCCATGGTCTCCAACATATTGGCAGCTCGGTGCCCGAGACCCCGCGAATGAGCCTGTTGTCCTCCACTCCCGGGACTAGGTCAACAACTGGTTTGTCTTTGGCTTTCTTAGCGACCCCGGCAACACCTGAGATATCCTCCGGCCTGAAAATTGTCGACTTGGTCGCACTTATCACGGCTATGCCGTCCACCGCTTTGTCTGATGCCACCTGCTCCACCACGAACTTGTAAACGTCCTCTCTGGCATCAGGTCCTAGATCTATGAAATTTGAGATCTTCACGTTCGGGTACTTCTTGGAGATTTTTTCAACGGTCCCATCCGATGGTTCCGCGGGCACCAATCCCTCATTTACAAGCGACCTCATCACGAGCTTTGCTTGCCCGGGTACGTTTGTTATGACCGCCACACGATTCCCGCGCATAGGCGGCTGCTTCGCCAGGCCTTCAGCAACTGCTAAGAGCTCATCGACGCTCCGTGCCTGAAACGCCCCGACCTGCTTGAGCGCAGCATCGAATATTTTGTCCTCCATGCCTCCCTTGAAAATTACCACTGGCTTGGACCTAGTGACTTCACCAACCGCCCCAACCAGCCTTCTGCCGTCCCTGATCGTCTCGAGGTAAATGCAGATCGCCTTGGTCTCCTTATCCTGCGCGAAATACTGGAGCAGCTCGACCGCATCCACGCCCAGCCCATCCCCGACACACGCAAACTTGCTCACCCCGACGCTCTGGAAGCGGGCTAAATCGAGCATCGCGGCTCCAACCCCGCCATCCTGCGATATCATGGCGATGTGGCCCTGCTTGAGCGCAAGACCTCGCTCAGGCGAGGCAACCAGACCATTCGATGTGTTGACCACGCCCGTAGTCGCACTTGGCCCGAGCAGCAGGAACCTCCTCTTCCTCGCCGAGTTAGCGAGTTCCTCCATCTGTTTTTGCCCAGTGTCTCCAGATACCAAGACCAGAGCCTTCGTCCTCTTGGCCAGCAAACTCGACAGATTTTTAGTTAGAAGTTCTCTTGACAGTGATACTACTGCCAGATCGCATCCCTTCGGCACTTTGGTCAGTTTCTTTGCGTATCCGCTAATCTTACCGCTGAGGTCAACGCCGTAGACCTTGCCCTTTGTGAATCTTGAAATATTGTGGGCGAGCGAGTTGAAGAAAGCAGTGGAAACATTTTCCTTCCCGCCGGACTCTGACGCTCCCAAGAGCACGACCGACTTTGGCTCGAAGAAAGCTTTGAGTTCAGGCGGCATCACTCACTACCTCCAAGAGTTACCCTAGCATCCGCCGCGACCGCACCCTTGCCCACATCAAACGCGAAAACCGGGTCTATGCTTAGCTTTACTATCTCTGGGAACTCGTGAGCGATCTGGCCGACCTTTTGGATGACTCCCACGAGCGCATCTATATCTATTGGGGGCTCTCTTCTACCACCGGCGAGCAGTGGATAACCCCTTATTTCCCGAATCATCTCACGCGCATCTTCAACGCTTACTGGGGCGAGCCTGAAACTTGTGTCCTTCAGCACCTCTGCCCAGGCCCCTGCAAGACTGAACATCACTGTCGCTCCAAATGACGGGTCCTGCTGCGCGCCGACTAAAACCTCACGCGCTGGAGGGAGGTACTCCTGGACCGTCACACCGAGGACTTTCGCGTCGGGTTTGAACGAACGGACATTATTTATTAGCTCACCGAAAGCCTGTCTGAGCTCCAGCTCGGAACCGATTCCGACCTTAACGCCCTTCATCTCGCTCTTGCGCGGGATGTCTGGAGAAGCTATCTTTATGACGAGAGGGTAACGTATCTCTCGTGCGATCCTGATTGCATCGCTGGGGTCCTTCGCGAGCTCTGTCC
>CAYMXQ010000005.1:21869-25804 GCA_964394495.1 Hadarchaeota archaeon (SeqCode) | reverse complement strand
GCACGCCCCAAGCCGCAAGCACCTGCTTTGACTCCAGCTCGAGAAGCTCGTGCCTGCCCTCCCCCCTAGCTAAATTTATAATTTCGGTTACTTTTTTCTTCTCTGATGTCATCACGTCACCCAAAGCAACCTATAATATGGGTAAGTGATATAAAAATTTTCCCTGAAATCAGGAAAACAGATTTATTATAGCTTTTATTCGCATGAAAACCTTTATTTCTACTTAAAACTATGAATAAACAAAAAATACTCTTTAAAAACCTAAAAAAGCTCGTTTATTTGTTATTTTTTCGTTGTTTTTAGCTAAAAATGGGAATTCTAACGCCAATTTAAAATTTTGTGCCTCATTGCTGTGTTGCACGCGCCCTCGCTGGTCACCGCACACGGCCCTACGGGATGCTCCTGCGTACATGCTTTTCCGAAAAGCGGGCATTCATTTGGCTGGATTACTCCCCTCAAAACCTCACCGCACCTGCATCCCTTTGCGAACTCCATGGAATCCATGACGTGAACGTCGAACTTTTTGCGCGCATCGTAATTTTCGAACTCCCGTCTGAGCTCCAAAGCTGATTCCGGCACAACTGGGAAGCCACGCCACCTCTTGTCTACGACTTCGAACACCTCCTGCATCTTCTCCTGCGCCAACTCATTTCCCTCCGGGCGGACCGATCTAGTGTACTCTATCTCTACCTCGTGTCTGTCCTCAACGAACTGTTTCAGTAGCATCCGTATGCTGAGGAGGACATCTATAGGCTCAAACCCGGCGATCACTTGGGGCACCTTGAAACGCTCGGATATCGGCTCATATGGCTTGGACCCAATTATAGTTGAAACGTGCCCGGGGCATATGAAGCCGTCGAGCGCCGCATCTCCGGATTCTAGTAGGAACTGCATCGCTGGCGGTATGAGCCGGTGGCATACGAGCATGCTGAAGTTCTCGGGCGGCGTGCGGAGGATTTCTGAGGCCGTTGATGGGGCCGTGGTTTCGAATCCCACCGCGATGTGGACGACCTCGCGTTCTGGGTTCCGCCTAGCGACCTCAACCGCATCGCTCACGCTGTACACTATCCTTACATCCGCGCCTTCCGCCTTGGCTTCCGCAAGCGAGCTCCGTGTACCTGGGACCCTGAACATGTCGCCGAACGTTGTCACCAGGTTCCCTCGACGCGCTAGATCTATCGCCTCATCGACCTCGGCGGCGCTGGTCACGCAAACGGGGCAACCTGGGCCGCTCATTACCTCCAACCATTCCGGCAGGAGGGGGCGTATGCCAAATTTAGCGATTGTGACCTCGTGACTGCCGCACACGTGCATGAACTTTACATTGCGTTTAGGGTCTAACTCCCGTATACTGCGCAGAATCCTGGCTGCGAGCTCTCGGTCTCTGAATTTTTCAGTGAACAAAGCGCTCAATCTTCCACCCAAAACACTTTTAATGGAGCCTATAGTCTAATAACCACGGTGGGCTGTTGAAGATTTTAGCTGCGGCTGACTTCCATGGGGCGTCGAACGCCGAAAACAACCTGTCTAGATTCCTGGAGAAGAAGTACGACTGCCTCGTGTTGATAGGAGATCTCACCCAATTTGGCCCTCCTGAGGTAGCTGAGAGCATACTGAAGCTTGCCCAAACGGCAAATGTGCCCACATTCGCCGTACCTGGGAACTGCGACCCAAAACCTGTCCTGGACATGCTCGAAAAGTACGGTATGAATCTCCACGGGAAATGTGCGAAACTCGACAAGATAACTTTCGGTGGATTGGGTGGCTCCAATCTGACACCGTTCAACACGCCATTCGAGCTCACAGAGGTGGAGATACAAGAAGATCTGGCGGTCCTCTCCTGCGGCGAGGGTGAGAGATTGGTGCTAGTGACACACGCGCCACCTCACGGGACCAAACTTGACCGGATAAAGGCAGGCACTAACGTTGGTAGCAAGAGCGTGAGGCAGTTCATAGAGCAAAAACAACCGCTGGTTTCTCTCTGCGGCCACGTACACGAGTCCCGGGGTACAGACGAGCTCGGACAAACACTTATTGTCAACCCTGGACCCATCTGCAAGGGGTTCGCAGCCGAAGTACTTATCCCGGACGAAGGGAAGCCCAGCGCTCAACTCCTTGAACTCTGACATTGAAGTGAAGGACTTGACCGAAAAAGGGCAAAAGCATTGTCCCAAATGCGGTTCCATTAAATTGAGGTGGGCCTCAGGCCTCCCTCAGCTTTGGTCTGTATACGATTGCCAAGAATGTGGGTATAGAGGTCCACTCGTTGTTGAGGATGGGAAACTCGCAGAGAAGATTAGGGCGCGGTGGCTCAAAAAACAGCGCTGATAGGTCTGCCACCTACCGTGAGAGCGATAAATCCAACGCTACGTGGTAGCACCGTGTCGCATAGGATCTGATTTTTCTCGCCCCTAGGAGCGCGGCATTGAATCCTTTCATTGCTGAAGCCGATCTGACAAACTCTAGCGATGGGCCGAAAACGTCAGGTTCCTCTCCGTAATCGTAGAAATGGACGACGCCACCTGAAGGTCTCAAAGCTTGAACCGCTACACCGAAGAAATCGTGGGAGAGCTCTGGCAACGGCATAAGGACGCGGTCCGCTTTTCCGGTCAGTCTCTGCTCGACGACTTCACGCGCATCACCCAAAATTGGTATTACGCGGTCACCGACCTTGTTGATGCGGATGTTCTCCTGCATGTACTCGAACGCTGCTGGGTTCTTGTCTATGGAGTATGCCCGTGCCACTCCGCTATGGCGGGCGATGACCACCGAGTAACTACCAACGCCGGCGAACATGTTCGTCACCACCTCGCCCGGCTTGACGAGCTTGGCCACGCGAAGGCGTTCATTTGCAAGCCTGGGTGAGAAGTAAGTCTTGGCTAAATCTACCTTGAAGCTGCAGCCAGCCTCGTGGTAAATAGTCTCAGTCTTCTGCTCACCTGCTATTACCTCCAGCTCGCGGGTACGGAACTCTCCCTTCACCGGGGTAGTCTGATTTAGGACCGTCCGCACGTGAGGGTGGATACGCATCAATCCTTGACCTATCAATTGTTTTTTGGGCAATAACATTTCGGGGAGCTTAACGACCGCGATGTCCCCCACTACATCAAAGGCCCTAAGCTTACGGAGTTCATCGTCTGATAGTTGTTCCATTAGTACTTCTCGAAGGTTTCTTGGCATGACAACCAACGACAATTTTTCAGCTTATTATCACATTCGTGGTCCACTGGCCCTCTGCCGGATACACGTCCCTGGCAAAGTGGTGGTACTGATCGCTCTCGACCTCTATGAAGGGATAAACGCTGATGTTCATCCCGCTCTCCAATTTCAGGTCGGCTAGCGGGAACCTCATCGTGACGAAGTTCTCGCCCACCCCTCCCGCGAGGAAGGTTCCGTCAGTCCACTCCGATATGCCCTCCTCACCTGCGGGGTCGTAGAACGCGTAGTGTATGAACGTGTACATAACCCCTCCAGCCTGCGGAGGTGAGCCGAACCACGCTTCCAGCGCCAGGTCGCAACCAGCATAGTTCATTGCGTACCCTGTGGAAGTGCTCCTGTCCGAGTCGATCAGGAAGTCCATCATGAGCATCCGCACGGTGTCGCCGACATGGGCAACCGGCAGGGTCGGGACAACGCCGTCCGTTTCGAACTTCACGTACAGGTACTGGGCATCGTTCTTCATGTAGATTTTGATCATGTCTGAAGGGGGATATTCAATCACTTGAGGTGGTGAACCCTCCCCAAGCCAAAAGTCTCCCTTGGGATCAGTGAAGACATACGCTCCGGTCCAATCGATATCTCCTCCAGTAGATGGGCCTTCCTGATTATCTCCCCCCGATGGCACTCCTATGCCGCATCCTTGGATCAACGACCATGGACCGGTGACAATGCCGAAAATCGTCCCTCCCATCTGCGGGTTATTCATGACAAATATG
>CAYMXQ010000005.1:16547-21859 GCA_964394495.1 Hadarchaeota archaeon (SeqCode) | reverse complement strand
TCTCGTCCTTCTTGTAGCGTTGCATGTAGACCGTCATCTCGGGATGGTCTGGAGGAGAGGAAGTATTCTCACTCATCAAGGTCCAATCACTCATCTGATTCTTGTACCAGTTCATCACGTCCTCCGCACCTGTGCTCACTGTGTATCCCTCGCACGTGACGTCTGCGGGGATACCGAAGCCCGATTTCATGTCACTTGGAATCGAAAACTCGGTCGCTCCAGAGTACACTGGAATCCCCATCTCCTCTGCGCCACCGCCTGGACCTCCGCCTGGCCCACCGCCGGGGCCGGGTTGCCGTCCAACAAAAATATAAACTCCGAAACCTGTCACAACTATAACCACGACGACTATCGCGGCTATTATGGCGCCAGATATTCCTCTTTCTTCCACATGTACACCTCTACTTGCCCACGTAATCCAGCCAGCGATTGTACTTGGGTTCCTTCCCACGGACCGCATTGAAGAATATGCGCTGAAGCTTTTCGGTGATGGCCCCACGTTTTCCATCGCCTATGCGCTTCCCGTCCACCTCGCGTATGGGTGTGACCTCAGCTGCCGTGCCTGTGAAGAAGGCCTCATCCGCCGCGTAGAGCTCAGCGGGCTTAAAGTTCCGATCCTCCAGTTTTATCCTCTCGTCCCGGGCAATCTCCATCACGGAGTCCCTAGTTATCCCCTCGAGGGCCCCGGAAGATATCCGCGGGGTTATGAGCTTACCACGCTTGACGATGAATATGTTTTCACCCGGGCCTTCCGCCACGTAGCCGTCTATGTTCAGCAAGATCGCCTCGTCGTACCCTGAGTCTAGCGCATCCACCTTCGCCAGTATGGAGTTAGCGTAGTTCGCCACGACTTTGGCCTGCGGCGGGAGGATGCTCGTGTGTATCCTGCGCCACGGGGAAATCTTCGCCCTTATTCCCCTCTTCAGCCCCTCTTCCCCCAGGTAGGTCCCCCAAGGCCAGACGGCTATCGCCATGTCCACCGGCGAGCCCTTCGGGTTGAGCCCCATCACTCCGTAGCCGTAGTAAGCAATCGGGCGGATGTAGCACTCCTCGATTTCATTCTCTCTTATCGTTTTCTTGGTCGCATTCACGAGCCTTTCGACGGAGTAGGGCATTTTCATCCCTACCAGCTTGGCCGAGTTCTCGAGGCGTTTCATGTGGTCATTTAGCCTGAAGACCGCTGGGCCCTTTGCAGTCTTGTAGCAGCGGATTCCCTCAAAGACGCCCATCCCATAGTGCAGGGTGTGGGTGAGCACATGGACGTTCGCCTTTTCCCAAGGAACGAACTTGCCGTTCATCCATATGAGCTTCGTCGGGGTCAGCGGCATTTGTCTCAGAACAAGATTTTTCCGCGACTTTATATTGATATCTAGTCTCTTCATCCGACTATCTTTTCGAACAGCTGGGCTGGTTCTGGTGTCTTTACCCCTAGCTTGCGAAAATATCGCGTGAGGTTCCCGATGTCGCGCATGAGCAACTCATCACCCATCGGGTTCGCGCGGTCTGTCGTCATGGATAGGTCGATGAGCACTGGATCAGGGGTGAGCAGCACGTTGTACTCGCTCAAGTCAGAGTGGACGAGTTCGGCTTTTTGGTATAAGGTCTTGACAGCAGAAAACAATTTGTCAAACGTCCGCTTCGGTGCTTGCGGAGGGCTGTCCTTCATGCGCGGATACGGCACGCCCTGCTCGCCTATGAACTCCATCGCGAGGACGTTCTTTTCGCAATCTATGGGCTTGGGCACCGGAACCCCTGCATCGTGTGCCCGCTTTAGGTTCTTGAACTCCCGAGATGCCCAAATGTGGATGATGTCCCTCCTGTCCCGGGGGACGCGCCTGAAGCGTGGGTCTCCGGCCAAGTAGCGGTGCATGTTCTTGAAGTCAGATGTGGCAATCCGATATATCTTAACTGCCACGTAATTCCCCTGTTTGTCCAATGCGCAGAATACATTAGCTTCCTTACCGGCGGAGACGACTCCGTAGAAGACATCAATTACGCCGCGGTTTATCATGTGGTAGAGCGTGAGTAGCGTAGAGCTGTCAAAAACCATGGACATTATCTTTTTGGTTTCCGAGTCCTTCTCGAGCCGTTCAAACTTACGATGCTCAATCTTGCGGAACAACGCCTCAAAATCCTCTCGCAAGATTTACCTCCTATTCCCAGAGGCCCTTTTTCCTCAACCACTCCACCTGCGTACGAGTGTAACGGTAGACTATGTCTCCCTTCTCATCGCTCTGTACCGGCCAGGGCCGCACTATGACTACGTCCGCCTCTCTAACCCACAGCCTCTTGCGGATCTTGCCGGGTATGCGACAGTTACGCACGTGGCCGTCCTTGCACCGGACACGAAGGCGGTCGAATCCGAACATCTGCTCGACCACTCCCATGATCTCACTGGGGCGGGGGACCCGAAGGCGCTCAATCTCCTCTGTGCTATATGTCTTCGGCATCAGTTGCCCCCAAACTTCCGGTCCCAGAGCAGGTGGTTGACCCCGTTGAGCATCGCCTGTACGCTTGCCATGATTATATCGCCACTCGTTCCCCGCGCTGTGACTATCTTCTTCCCATCCGTAAGTTTTACTACTACGCTTACGACGGCGTCTGTTCCTCCCGATATGGAGTCCACGTGATATTCCTGGAGGCGAACGTTCGACACACCCTCAACGACCTTCCGGATCGCGTTCATGGCGGCATCAACCGGCCCAATCCCCAGACCGGACTCGACCACTTCCTTGTCCCCGAACCTGACCTTGACGGAAGCGGTCGGGGTCACGCGGTTACCGCTGACCACGGTGAGTTCTTCGAGCTTTACCATCTCCTTGAGCTTCCGGCCCAACACGGTATCCACTATAACGCGCAGCTCTGCGTCCGTTACAGGTTTTCCTAGGTCGCCCAGCCGCTTTACCTGCTCGAATATCTCCTGGACCTGCTTTTTAGTTGGCTTGAGCCCCATTCGCCGGATCTCGCTCTCGATGGCGTGGGAGCCCACATGCTTTCCGAAGACTAGCTTGCGGTGATGCCCAACCACCTCAGGGGAGATCGGCTCATATGTCGATGGGTGGGCAAGCACTCCGTGCGTGTGTATGCCCGCGCCGTGCGTGAAAGCGTTCTCACCAACTACTGCTTTTGTCGGCGAGACCGGGACCCCTGTGTTGTGTTCTACGAGTTTTGAGATGTTGTATAGTTTATTGAGCTTCACTCCTGTTTTGACCCCATGAAAGTGCGAAAGTGCTAACACGACCTCTTCGAGCGCGGCGTTGCCTCCTCGCTCGCCCAAGCCGTTCACGGTGACATGAATCTCTCGTGCCCCGGCCTGAACCGCAGCGACGGTGTTCGCTGTTGCCATGCCGAAATCATCGTGACAATGCACTGCCACTGGGACCTTGACCTGTTTAGCTATGTTCGAAAACAATTCACGTGAAATATCTGGAGTAAGCACTCCAACAGTGTCGCACATACATACGCGCTGTGCTCCCTCCTTGACCGCAGCGGATAGGAACTCCCTGAGGAAGGACGGGTCTGCGCGGCTAGCATCCTCCGCCGAAAACTCCACAACTAGCCCATGGTCGAGCGCATAGCGGACGGCGTCCAACGCCATTTTCCGCACCTCACGCCTCGTCTTCTTGAGCTTGTACTTTAGGTGGATATCCGACGCTGGGACGACCAAGTGGACACTATCAACGTCGCAGCTCAGTGCCGCATCTATGTCATCGCGGACGGCCCGCACGAAACTGCATATCTCGGCATCCAGCCCCGCATTCGATATGAGTTTCATGGCCCTGCGTTCGCCCTCGGATGTCACCGCAGCTCCAGCTTCTATTATGTCCACCCCGAGGTCGTCTAGAGCCCTGGCTATCTCCAGCTTCTTCTCTGGAGTAAGGGCTACCCCTGGTGTCTGCTCACCGTCACGCAATGTGGTGTCCAGTACCTTTATCTTGAGCTTTGCCAAACGACCACCTCAGTAATATTGGACAACTTATTATTTAACACCCCGTATTAGTTTCTGGGGAGTAGGGATGCCAAAGGAGACGTACATAAGCGATTTCATCAGGCAGGCGGGCAAGGAGATCCGGGTGCCTGAGAACGTGAGGATATTCGATACCACGCTCAGGGATGGCGAACAGACGCCGGGGGTCTCTCTCACGCCGGATCAGAAGCTTCTAATCGCGCGCCAGCTGGACAAGCTGGGCGTCGACACGATAGAGGCCGGGTTTCCTGTCGTCTCAGATGGGGAGCGAAAAGCCGTGAGTTCGATAGCGAAGGCTGGATTGAACGCAGAGATATGCGCGCTCGCCAGGTGCACGAAAGACGACATAGACGCCGCATTAGCGTGTGACGTCGACTGCGTTCATGTCTTCATCGCCACGTCCGACATCCACCTCAAACACAAGCTCAAGATGACGCGGGAGCAGGTCCTGGAGGAAGCGGTGAAGTGGGTTGAGTACACGAAAAAACACGGTGTCATTGTCGAGTTCTCAGCTGAGGATGCGACTAGGAGTGAGCTCGGATACTTGAAACAGGTCTGCCAAGCGGCGATAGAGGCCGGCGCGGACCGCATCAATGTCCCAGATACTGTCGGGGTGATAACACCGCGCGGAATGTACTATCTGATTAACCAGCTCAAGCCGGCGATCAAGGTCCCGATAAGCGTACACTGCCACGATGACCTGGGACTAGCTGTGGCAAACTCGTTGGCAGGTGTGGAAGCTGGAGCCATGCAGGTCCACGTGGCGGTAAACGGACTTGGTGAGCGCGCTGGTAACGCTTCTCTCGAGGAAGTAGTCATGGGGCTGCGGGCCCTTTACAACATAAAGCCACGCATCAAGACCGAACTACTGGTCGAAACCTCGAATCTGGTCGAGCGTCTGACTGGCATAGCCGTGCCGCCTAACAAGGCGATCGTCGGTGACAACGCCTTCGCCCACGAAGCGGGGATACACGTCCACGGTGTGCTCGAGTTCCCTGGGACCTATGAGCCGCTCTCGCCTGAGTTAGTGGGACACCACCGGAGGCTCGTGCTCGGCAAACACGCTGGGACGCGCTCCGTGAAAAGCCAGCTCGAAGACTTCGGCATAAAGGCCACGAGGGAGCAATTGACCGAGATCACGCGCCAGGTGAAGGGCTTGGGCGATAAGGGCAAACGTGTCACTGACGTAGACCTCCGCGCGATAGCTGAGAGCGTTATTGGATCGCTGCCGCCCGAGGAGAAGGTGGTCGAGCTAAAGGAGATCACCGTCACCACTGGCAGCACAATAACCTCGACGGCCTCGGTGCGGCTGATTGTCCGCGGCGAGGAGCGGGTGGGCTCGGCC
>CAYMXQ010000005.1:10015-16537 GCA_964394495.1 Hadarchaeota archaeon (SeqCode) | reverse complement strand
GCATGTCAGAGGGGAGGAGAGGACTGGCTCCGCAACTGGAGTTGGGCCAATCGACGCAGCCATAGGTGCTATTCGAAATGTGATGAAGGAGGTCTCTGCGCTCAGGCTCAAGGAGTACCACCTCGACGCCATCACGGGCGGAAGCAACGCGCTGGCCGAGGTCACCGTGAAGCTAGAAGATGAAAAAGGAAACATATACATCGCGAAGGGCGTGCGCGAGGATGTGGTGCTAGCCAGCGTGGACGCCATGGTCAACGGAATAAACCGGTACTTCGCTGGTAGGAAATAGATAATCACTCCCTCAGCTCGCCGACTCGCAGTGACGTGTAGAAACCGTGCTCCTTTGACACGCCAAAGTTCACCCAGAGGCTCCGCGTCTCGTCTATTGTCACCCTGACAGAGTCCGGATACGGTTTGCCTTTTGGCCAATTGACGTACCCACTTGGGAGAACCAGCGAAAACGTGCCCCCCTTCACCGGGATGTTTGCAGTGTACGGCTCTTTTCCATCTCGTTTCGCTACGATTCTCAGGGTCGAAACCTCGCCAGATGGCGCATCAGCTTTCTCCAAATTTCTCATCATTTTCACCTCCTGTTTCAACTTTCCGCCGAGTCTTTGGGGGCAGGTCCCTTATAAGGAAGCAAAATGTACACAATTGTGCTATAAAGACTTAAATAGTACGTTAGTACAAAGTAAGAAGAAAACCGAAGTGAGAACTTGAAAGCATCTGGCGTGCAAGGAATCAGTAAACTGGGTGACGTGCTGAACAGGCCGTGTCTGTTGCCTGTAGTGTCAACTATCGAAGGTT
Source organism: Hadarchaeota archaeon (SeqCode) (assembly GCA_964394495.1). Lineage (GTDB taxonomy): Archaea > Hadarchaeota > Hadarchaeia > Hadarchaeales > Hadarchaeaceae > B75-G9. The sequence goes on along the minus strand of CAYMXQ010000005.1, from coordinate 15,730 downwards.
GCGCCGACCCTGCAAAAGTCTACCTGGGTGCTAGGCAGGCGGCTCGGCCATCCTATCTGTTGGAGTCCGCAGATGGACCAGGTGAAGCTGCGCGGTACTCTGTGATAGGCACGAATCCTATTCTGTACATCAAAATTAGAGGCAGCGAGCACATCGTCGAGGGAAGGCAGGATATCGTCGATTCCGTGAGGGGCGGGCTGGGGCGGGATAAGGACGCTCTCGAGATGCTCAAGGACACGATGTTGTTGAAGGAGATGAGCGTGCCAGCGGTGGCCTCGCGCTATATGCTTGGGGCCGTGGGTTACATCGGTTACGATTACATCCGCTCGCTTGTGGATGTGGGGAACCATGCAGCGGATGACCTTAACCAACCCGAGATCGAATTCATGCTCCCGGAGCGAATGATGATTTTTGACCACATCGCGCGCAGAACTCATTACTGCTCCCTGATTTTACTTATCGACGGTTCGGATGTACAAGAGGCGTACGAGCGCGCTATATCAAACTTGAAAGAGCTGTTGCGCATAAAAGAAGTCAACCCACAAGCAAAGCAACAGCATAGGGTCACCGCTCGTTCCAACATCCCGAGAAGCAAGTTCGAACGACAAGTCGAGCGTGCGAAGAAATACATCCGCGCTGGAGACGTGATACAGACCGTGTTATCTAGGAGAATCTCACTCAGCCCATCACCGCCGCTCGGGCAGTTCTACCTCAACCTAAAACGGATCAACCCATCACCGTACATGTTCTTCTTGGATTTCCCTGAGCGGAGCATCGTCGGATCAAGTCCAGAAATTCTGGTGAGAGTTGAAAAGCGCAAAGTTTCAACCCGTCCGATAGCTGGAACTAGGCGGCTTGGGAAAAACAAGGCAGATGAGGCAGCGATGGAGCGAGAACTGCTTTCGGACGAGAAGGAGCGGGCGGAACATGTGATGCTGGTCGACCTAGGGCGAAATGACATCGGGCGTGTTTCGGAATTTGGTTCTGTTAAGACAACGGATTTCATGAAGGTGGAAAAATACAGCCATGTTCAGCACTTGGTAACGAATGTCGTGGGCGAGATGCGAAGAAACAAGGATGCTTTTGACGCCCTCCGTGCGACGTTTCCCGCTGGTACTGTCACTGGGGCTCCCAAGGTCAGGGCGATGGAGATAATAGATGAGCTCGAGCCAACACGACGCGGGATTTACGCCGGTGCTATAGGCTCTTTCAGTTACACCGGTGATGCCGACCTAGCCATAACCATCCGCACTCTAGTTGTTGAAAAAGGGAAAAGTTATGTCCAAGTGGGAGCTGGAATAGTGGCCGACTCGGTGTCGTGGAAGGAGCACTATGAAACAGAAAACAAGGCGCGGGCGCTGCTCCGCGCGGCAGGTGTGTAGATGCGCGTAGTTGTGGTGGATAACATAGACAGCTTCGTCTACAACCTCGTCCAGTACATCGGAGAGCTAGGGGCAGAGCCTGTGGTGTTTACGAACCGTGCCTCGCTCAAAGAGATAGAACGCGCAAAACCCGACCGAGTGGTAATCTCCCCAGGCCCAAAGACGCCAGAGTACGCGGGAGTATCTGTGGAAGTCATTAGAAAATTTGGGACGAAAATTCCAACTTTAGGGGTCTGCCTCGGGCACCAAGCGATCGGGTATGCCTTCGGTGGCCGAATCGTGCCAGCGAAGCGGCTTATGCACGGCAAAGTTTCCAAAATAACGCACAACGGTAGTAGGCTGTTCAAGGGCGTTCCGAACCCGTTTGAGGCAACTCGCTATCATTCGCTCGCCGTGGACCGCGCCACCCTACCCAGCTGTTTGCGTATCACGGCTGTGACCGCCGACGCAGATCAGGAGATAATGGGACTACGGCACGAGGAATATCCGACATTCGGCGTTCAATTCCACCCGGAGTCCATACTCACTCGTCACGGGAAGCGCATAATGAAAAACTTTCTCGATATGGAGGTGCCCAAATGAACCCAATCCAGGACGCTATTGCAAAGCTGGTCGAGCGCATGGACCTTACCGAGGCTGAGGCTGAGGAGGCGATGAAGTACATCATGTCGGGCAAAGCCACTCAAGCACAAATAGGTTCTTTTCTTACGGCGCTCCGGACGAAAGGCGAAACGGTCGAGGAAATCACGGCTTTCGCGAGGGTGATGCGCGAGTTCGCTGCCAGGATAAGCCCTAAGGTCGATGGCTTGCTGGTCGATACCTGCGGCACTGGCGGTGACGAGATAAAAACCTTCAACATCAGCACGGCCGCCATGTTCGTTGCTGCGGGGGCCGGAGTACGAATAGCTAAGCATGGGAACAGGAGTGTGACGAGCAAGGCTGGGAGCGCGGATGTGGTCGAGGCATTGGGCGTACGTATTGACTTGCCCCCTGAAGAGGTCCAGCGATGCATCGAGAGAATAGGCATAGGGTTCATGTTTGCTCCGCGTTTTCACATTGCGATGAAGCACGCGATAGGCCCGCGCAAGGAGATGGGCATCCGCACCGTATTCAACATCTTGGGTCCCCTGACAAACCCTGCTAGCGCCCAAGCGCAGGTGATAGGAGTCTACGACGCCACTCTAACGGACAAGCTCGCACGCGTGCTCAAGAAACTCGGGTGCGAGCGAGCGATAGTCGTACACGGTGTGGACGGTCTGGACGAAATCTCAACATTGGGCAGGACACAGGTCTCTGAGTTGAACCGCAGTGGAATCAGAACTTACATGATAGAACCGGAGGACTTTGGAATTGAGCGAGTGAAACCCGATGCCATAGCAGGTGAGGAACTGGAAGAAAACGTGCGTATGTTGCTGAGGGTCCTGCACGGCGAGACGGGGCCCAAGCGAGACATAGTGTTGTTGAACGCTGCCGCTGCGATAGTGGTCGGTGGGAAAGCGGGTGACCTCAGAGAGGGAATATCCATTGCCAGTGACTCTTTGGATTCTGGGCGTGCTTATGAAAAGGTGGTCCAACTTGTCAAAGCTACTGGTGGAGACGTCCATAAGCTGATAGATTGGGAGGTCAGCCTTTGAGCGTCCTGGCCAAGATCCTTCAGGATGTCCAGACGGATGTGCGTTTGAGGGCCAGCGCCAGACCAATAGAACGTGCACATATACCTCGGACCAAGAGGCGAAGTCTGGTTGAGGCAATCGAGAAAGCACCGAGAGTACCGCTGATTGCCGAGATAAAGCGTGCCTCGCCCTCGGCGGGAGACATTAGACCAAATGCAGACGTTTTAGATGTGGCTCGGGCAATGTTACGTGGAGGAGCTATTTCCTTATCAGTGCTCACCGAGATGAGGCACTTCAAGGGTGATCCGAACTTCCTGCGCGAGGTCAGAAAGGTAGCGAAAGTCCCATTGATCCGCAAGGATTTCATCCTAGATGAGTACCAAATCTACGAGGCGGCGGAGCTTGGCGCGGATGTCGTGTTGCTGATAGTCAAAGTCTTGGGCCCGGAGGTGCGGAAGTTCATGCTGCTGGCGAAGGAGCTTGGGATGGAGAGTCTGGTCGAGGTGACGGACAAAGAAGAGGTCAGATTAGCTGTTTCTTCCGGAGCCAAGCTGATGGGCGTAAACAACAGGGACTTGGAAACGCTCAAAGTTGACTTAAACCGCACCATCGAGCTCTCGCATCACATCCCAGATGACGTGACGCTCGTGAGCGAGAGCGGTATAAATACCCCGGAGGACGTGGGAAAGATGCTCGAAGCCGGTGCGGACGCTGTGTTGGTCGGCACCGCCCTTATGCGGGCGGACAGCATAGAACAGAAGGTACTGTCGCTAGTGAACGCGAGGTGAAACCGTGGTAATGGTAAAGATATGCGGCTTCACGAGAGGAGAGGACGTCAGAATCGCTTGCGATTTAGGCGTTGACATGGTCGGAGCAATCCTTGTCCCTAATTCTCCCCGCCATGTATCTCTGGAAAAAGCTGGGGAGATTTTAGCCGCAGCCAGCGACGGGGTCGCCGAAGTCGCCGTGTTCACGCCAAGCAGTCCGGATGACGTGTCGGAAGTCTATAGAAAATTGAAACCCGACTACCTCCAGTTCCACCTAACTTTTCCGGCTGACGAACTCCGAAGAATAAGGAAGGACATGGAGGCAAGTTTCATCGTAGTCGTCTCAATCCCTCAGGAGGTAGAACGTCCGCAGGACATCGTCGATAGGGCCATAGAAGTCTCGGAGGTGGCCGACCTCGTTTCACTCGATACAAAGGGACCGACAGGAGGAGGGACTGGACTGACTCACGACTGGAGCCTTAGCGCTGAAATCTGCAAAGCCGTGGGCAAACCTGTTATCCTTGCGGGCGGTCTTAACCCATCCAACGTCGAACAAGCGATAAGAACTGTGAGACCGTTCGGCGTCGACGTGGCCACCGGCGTCGAGTCCAGCCCCGGAAAGAAGGACGTTAGGCTCATGCGTGAGTTCATGGAAGCCGTGAGGAGATCACGATGAAGTACTTGGACAAATTCCCCGTTAAAGGAAGGTTTAACGGTTTTGGCGGGCGGTTCGTTCCCGAGATTCTCATGCCTGCGTTGGAGGAGCTGGAGAAAGCCTACGTGAAACTCAAGGACGACGATAAGTTCAAGCGAGAACTGGACCACTACCTGCGCGATTACGCTGGCCGTCCGACTCCGCTCTATTTCGCTAAGAGATTATCCGAGCATGTTGGAATGAAAGTTTACCTCAAACGCGAAGACCTCGCCCACACAGGCGCTCACAAGATAAACAACACGATCGGACAGACGCTACTGGCGAAATACATGGGGAAAACTCGCGTGATTGCGGAAACCGGGGCTGGACAACACGGAGTTGCCACTGCCACGGCAGCTGCGATGCTCGGGCTGAAATGTGATGTTTACATGGGCACGACGGATATGGAGCGCCAGCGCCTCAACGTGTTCCGAATGCGGCTGCTGGGAACCAGGGTAATCCCGGTGAAGAGCGGGTCATGTACGCTGAAGGACGCGATAAACGAGGCCCTGCGTGACTGGACGGCCAACGTGCGGACCACCCACTACCTGCTGGGCTCGGTCGTCGGGCCACACCCGTACCCCATGATAGTACGGGACTTCCAGCGCGTGATAGGAAAGGAGGCTCGGGGGCAGATCCTGCAGGCGGAAAAACGCTTGCCGGACGCAATCGTCGCCTGCGTGGGTGGCGGTAGCAACTCCATCGGCATCTTCTACGATTTCCTCGACGACCCTGTGGCGCTGTTCGGCATCGAGGCCGGCGGCAAGGGTCTGAAGACGGGCAGGCATGCCGCTCCGCTCTGCGCTGGGTCGGACGGGGTGTTGCATGGCTCGCGTAGCTACGTGATGCAGGACGGGCACGGACAGATACTCCCAACCCACAGCATCTCGGCAGGACTCGATTACCCTGGGGTGGGGCCGGAGCACGTGCTGTTGAAACTCCGTGGACGTGTGCGCTACGACAACGTGACGGACGGCGAAGCGATAGAGGCATTCAAGCTGCTCTCGGAAACCGAGGGGATCCTCCCAGCGCTCGAATCCGCGCACGCAATAGCCTACCTGAAGAAGATGCCGCGGAGGTTCAAGGGCAAACTCATCGTGGTCAACCTTTCGGGGCGCGGAGACAAGGACGTCGAAGTCGCTGCGAAAGCGATGGGGGTCAAGATGTGAGCAGGGTATCGGCGAAATTTGAGGAACTTCGGCGGAAAGGCGAGGGGGCACTGATCACCTTCGTGACCGCGGGGGACCCAACGATAGATT
>CAYMXQ010000005.1:0-10005 GCA_964394495.1 Hadarchaeota archaeon (SeqCode) | reverse complement strand
GCCTCTGCTTCTCCGACCCAATCGCTGACGGCCCCACCATCCAAGCCGCATCGGAGAGGGCCCTCAGAGCGGGCATGAACCCTGATGTCTACTTCAAGGAAGCCAAAAAAATCAGAAAGAGGGTGACGGTGCCGCTCATCTGCCTGACCTACTTCAACCCGGTCCTCAAGCGTGGGATTGGGCGCTTCATGAGGGACTGCAAGGAGAGCGGGATAGACGGGGTGATAATCCCGGACCTGCCAATCGAGGAAGCGAAACAGGTGATGGACGAGGCAAAGGGCAACGGTGTGAACACCATCTTCCTAGCGACCCCGACCACGACCGAGGAGAGGATGAAGAAAATAGTGAACTCGGCCCGTGGCTTTGTCTACATCGTCAGCCTGCTGGGCGTCACTGGGGCCAGGAAGAAACTCCCCGCAACTGTGAGAGAAGTCATAAAACGCGCGCGAAGAACCGCAAAGAAGGTACCGCTGGTTGTGGGCTTCGGCATATCCACGCCTGAGCACGTGCGCGACGTGATTGCATCTGGGGCGGACGGGGCGATCGTGGGCAGCGCGATAGTGGACATCATAGCCAAGAACGCCGAGAACGAGGGGAAGATGTTAAACGAGATTCACGATTTTGTGGCGCGACTCAAAGATGCGACCAGTACGAAACAACCCCGACATTAGGACACCGAAACTGTTTCGCCCTTTTATACGATGAAATTCAAGGGCTCTCGGGGCGGGATATGACCAGCAAGGTGGATGTCAGGTCCATTGTGATCCAGGGCATACCCGTCATGATATTCTGTGCACTGATTGGACTGGCCGCCGGAAACATCCTAGCGAGCATGAAGGAACGCTTGGTTGTCATCTCGGGATTAATCGTTATGATACCGCCGCTCCTGGACCTGCGCGGGAACATCAACGGCGCCTTGGCCTCCAGGCTCGGGACTGCGCTTCACACCGGTGTCATCAAACCGAAGATTTCGATGTCGGATGAACTGAGGGTGAACGTCACCTCGTCGCTCATCCTGAGCTTCCTCGCCTCTGCGACCATCGGGATAATGTCTTTCGGCATCAGCCTGATCATCGGATCGAACCCCATAGGCATCTTACCCCTCCTCGCCATCGCTATTGTGTCTGGCTTCGTTTCCGGACTTGTCCTGGCCCCCCTGACCGTGGTGGTGGCGATTGCCTCCTATAACAGGGGTTGGGACCCAGACAACGTGACGGCGCCGATAATGGCGACGGTTGGCGATTTCGTGACAATTCTGTGCATATTCTTAATGGCTGTGCTGGTGGTGTGATGACTGTATACAAAGTCACGCGGATACTGCGGGAAAGTTACCCCGTGATTCTGCTGTGCGCTGCGATATCCCTGATGGCTGGCTTGTTGCTCGACGCCAACACCGCTGATATCGAACGACTGCCGCTGATCCTGATGATGGTCCCTCCGATAAACGGCATAAACAACAACGTCTGCAGCATACTCGGCTCCAGACTTGCCTCCGCCCTGCACATGGGTACCATCGTACCGAGGTTTAGGGGGCAGAAGAATTTGGATAAAAATGTCTCCGCAACTTGGTTGATAAGCATGGGAGTGTTCTGGTTCACGAGCGCGATATTTTTTATCATAGCTTACACATCCGGCTTTGGGCTAGGCAGCTCGCTGGCGTGGATGTTCGGTTTCTTCATCGCTAGCACGATAGCCATAGCAGTTACGATGGTGTGTACGATCGGGCTTGCGTTTTTGTCCTTTAAACTTGGCCTAGACCCAGACAACATCGTGATACCAATAGTCACATCGATTGGGGATGTATTCGGTGTGGCTAGTCTTCTTATAATTGTCAGAATAATAGGAGTATGAAATCATGGGGGCGCAATACAAACCAAAGAGTGTGCTGGAACTCCTAACCGAGATGAAGAACGTCTCAGACAGGATGATAGACCTCTCCTACGCGGCAGTCCTTTTCGACAACGCGGAACTGGCCGACCGCGTACACGAGCTCGAAACCAGGATGGACGAGCTGATGTACGAGATTAGGACGATAGCGGCAGTGGTCACGCGGAACGTCCATGAGGCGAAAAAGATAACCAACATCCTAGCCGTCGCCGGTGCTTCCGAGGCGATCTCCAACGCTACGGGGGACATAGCCGACCTCGTCCGGAGCAGGGCGAGGATTCACCCAGTCGTGCGTGATGCGTTCAGAGCCGCCGACGAAAAGATAGCTTGGATTAACGTGCGAAAGGGGTGTATGCTAGGCTGCAAAAAGTTGTGCGACCTCAAACTTGCCTCTACCATAGGAGTCACGGTACTTGCGATAAAACGGGACGGGAGGTGGATAGTCTCGCCAAACCGCGAAACGGAGGTCCAACACGAGGACGACCTCGTCGTGAAAGGGCCGCCGGACGGTATAGAGGTCCTGTGTGGGATGGCGACCGTACCAAAGGAGTCCTGGGCCCCGAAGAAAGGCCTGCCACAGATAAGGAGGACACTCGCGGAGATGCGCGACCTGAGCAGCCTGATGGTCGACATGGCATATTCATCTATCTTGTTTGGATCCAAGGAAACAGCCGAAGAGGTTGGGGAGATGAACGAGGACTTCAAAAAGCTGGACCGAGAGCTATGGCTCGCGACGCTGAAGGCAACGAAACACGAACGGGATTTGGTCGCACTTTACAACCTTTTCAAGGTCGCGGGGTCCATGGAACACATTGCCGACACGGCCAACTCCGTCGTGGATATCGTGCTCCGCGGACTCGATCTTCACCCTGTATTCGCACATGCCTTGGAGCAGGCCGACGAACAGATAGGTCGGGCGGACGTCTCGGAAAAATCGGAATTCGTCGACAAGTCTTTGGAGGAACTCAATCTCTGGACAAGGATGGGAGCATACGTGCTTATGATTAAACGCGGCAAGCATCATATTTTCGACCCGCCCAGGCGTACAAAGGTCCTGGCCGGGGACTCGCTTATCGTCCGGGGCACCAAGAGAGGTGTTGATATGGTCAAGAAAGTGGCGAGTGGTCCAAGATGAAAATCATATGGTGCAAGGACCTAGAAGACGTCGTTAACATGGCACGAAGCCAGGGCTGGTTATTTTACGCCGACATCAGGGGCAAACACTACTACTACGTCTACACCGGGACAGAAGCCGAACTTCTCTGCCTTGCCGTCGAAGTGGACCAACCCCTCAGGGCCAAGTACGTGTCAATTGACGACGACGGGGGGCTCAAGACCTCTGACAGGCCCATCATGCCCACGTGTGCGAAGGTCGTCAGCGTAGCCAGGGACGAAGGGTTTGAGAAGCATCTGAAGGAGTCACTTGGCTAGAGGCAGCAGAGCGATTCGCTCGATGACAAGTTTCTGAAGAGGGGCCACGCTGAGCTCCTTAGAGGATATCGAGAAAGTCCGCTGTAGGATGGAGAATTTATCGCGGTTCAACCCAAGCACTGTGTCATCTCGTTCTACCGCAAGCTCACGAAAGATCCTGGTCATCGCTGCTTTAACCTGAGTCTTCGAGATCCCTATCACCACGAAAGCCAGTTCTTTACCCCCCTGTTTCAACCCGACCTTTTCAAACGCACGACTTATATGACGTTCAGCGGCTGTCCAGCATACCAGCTCGATTTTCAACGAACTGGAGAAACTGCGCTTCGTGGAATACGCTATCAAGGCCGAACGAACGGCATGCACTATGTGTTCTACACCGGCCACCCGAATGGCATTAAAGACCTGGCTTGTGGTTCCATCCGCACGGTCAACGGCTGCCAGCTTCTGGATGGATTTATCAACGTCTGCCAACTCCCCTCTGCCGCCAGCCACGCCCACCACCCGTCTACCGAAAGGCCCCCTGAGCTCGAATGTCGCTGCTTCCCGCGCAATCCTCATAAGTATTCACCGCGAAACATCTCATGAGAAAGATGAGACCAGCCGCTTATAAGCTAAAGATAGAGGACCTAGTGCGGGGGCAGTACGTCCACTCCTTGGAGGGCGCGGAACCAAGCCATGTCTTAACTCCATGGGGTCAGCGTGTGACCCGCGCGCGGGTTATGGGGACTGTGGTCGATAAGTTCGTACGTGAGGACCAGAGCTATGCGACATTGCGCCTAGACGATGGGAGCGAAACGATAAGCATCCGGGCATGGCGCGAGGGCGTACCAGAGCTTGACCTGTTCGACGTCGGTTCAGTGATCGACGTCATGGGTAAAGTGAGAGAATTCGATGGGGAAGTCTACTTGGTCCCAGAGCTCATCTTGCGGGTGGAAGATCCAAACTGGGAACTCGTCAGGGAGCTCGAGATAACGGACACCAGAAGGGAAGCATTGGAAGCTGGAGTGCGGCCTAGGGAAACGCCTGCTACCACTATGGAACCTAATCGATTGAGGGCTGGGTTGCCTCAACCTTCTCAGACTGCTGGGACAATCCTTGAGGAAGAGGAGTCCCCGCTACCAGATGTCCCGGATGACGTCAAGAAGCGAATCGCCCTAGCGCTTGAAAAACTGGACAGGGGCAATGGCGCCACGCCGGCGGACATCTCGGTTGAGCTTAACCTGCCTAATGCCCAAGTAGAAGATGCCCTACGCGTGCTCCTGATCGGGGGAGACATATTTGAACCGGTGGCTGGAAGGTTCAAGTTGATGAGGTGAAAAATTGGACGAAAGTTACGATCAGCTGCTTGACCGTGCGGTGGAGCAAATCCCGAAGGCTGTCTTCGAGAGCGCTCGCTTCCAAATTCCGCAAGCCGATGTTGCGACCGTCGGCAATCGTACCATCATCCGTAATTTTAAAGTGATAGCCACTGCCCTCAACCGCGAGCCAATCCATCTCATGAAGTACCTCCTGAGAGAGATGGGAGCTGCGGGAGAGGAGCAAGGGGTGCAGGCGACGTTCCAAGGCAAATTCTCCAACGCCGTAGTAGACGAACGCATACGCCGCTATGCGGAGGAATTCGTGCTCTGTCGTGAATGTGGGAAACCCGACACCAAGCTGGAGCGACGTGAACGTGTTTACATGCTCAGGTGTGAGGCCTGCGGAGCCCGCACCTCGGTGAGGGGGGTCTAGGCTGCCGCTGCTCAGGACAGTCCAAACTCAGGGCGAAACCCTCGCCATAGTCTGCGACGAGGAGCTGCTGGGGAAGAGGTTCAAACATGGAGAGCTCGTGTTCGAAGTCAGGGAATCATTTTACAGGGGGGAGAAAGCGAGCGTGGAGGACTGCCTCGCTGCCCTCCAAAGCGCTACGATAGGGAACCTCGTTGGGTCGATCGTTGAACATGCTGTGAAAGCGGGGATAATAGACCGCACGAACGTGATCCGTTTTCAAAATGTGCCCCACGCGCAGCTCGTAAGGCTGTGACGTTAGTACACAATTATGCTCCGTACACTCTGGAGCTTCCTCAGCAACTCGATCACCTCGCCCCTCAGGGGCTTGTCGGTGATGATGGTGAGCTTTGGCTGGGGTACGAAATGTGGGTCATCTGCCACAACCTGGCGAATGCTGATGCTGAACTTTGAAATCACGCCGGTGACGTCTTTTATGATTCCTGGTTTAACTGCATCCTCGGGCAAAATCTCTATCACACCTAGCCCGAGTTCTCTCGCCACACCCTTCAGATAAGAAAATGGCTCGAGGCTCCTGAATATCCCGCGGAGATCATCGTCATCCGAGATCCTCTTGGCAGTCGCGTCTACCACCCTCCGATCGACACCTGCTTCCTTTGCTATCTGGACGGCCGGGATCCTGATGTCGCCACATGCTATATCACCATTCTCTTTCACGCGCAACCCGTACTTGAAAAGGATCCGAGCAACGCTTAACTGGGCGGGATAGTCATGAAAAACTTTATTGATTTTAGACCACATCTCGACTCCGCCCAATCTCTCGCGTTCTTCCCCTACCATCTGCGCCATGACCAGCCACATCACGCTTTCAGCGAACCCTTGGTCTATCCCAAGCTCGCGTGCGCGCCTCCGCACGCGGTCTATTACATCCAGCTCACGGTGCTCATCCCTGATTTTGAGTTTGAGTTTTCGTTTTAGCGACCCAAGGTCGTCTGCTAGTCTGATGCGCTGAGCGAGTAAGGAGATGAGTTGTTCGTCAATCTTATCTATTTCCAACCTGAAATCCTGCAACTTTTTGTCGCTCATGGATGCCTCGCCTGTACACATTAGTTACCAATGGTTTAGTAATTAATACCCTTCCTGGTCGCGCTCGCCATGCCTGTGCTATGTTGTTTGCCACAGCTTGCTCGGCCACGGCTACTGTAGCTGGTCCAGTCCCTGTCAGACCGGCCGCCAGCGCTCCTTTTGCCATCGCCTCAAGGGCGGGTAATGGACTCTGACCAAGCGCACCTGAGTAAAGCAACCCGTTGAGCGTCATCGCCTCCCATATTTTTCCGCTGATGGCCATGCGATGCGCGAGCTCAACTCCGTCTCGTATATGATTTAGCCGTGCCCGATTCACCTCCGACGTGTACGACCTGCTTGAAGGCACGTAAATCACTACTCTCAGCTTGGGGTCGACCTCAAATCTCCTTAGGATGCGCCGCTTGAGATTGTCCGTCACCACGCCGTAGCCATAGAGGGATGCAGCTGCGTCGTCGAGAGCCCCGGTTATCGTTACTCCAGCCTCGAACGCCGCGTCTATCCCTAAATCCAATACGAGTTTTGGCTGCGGCTTTCTGCCGAGCGCCGTGAATGTCGCGAGGACCGCAGCGTTTGCCGCTGCACTGCTGCTCGACAGCCCTGCCGCAATTGGAACCTCAGACGTCGTCTCCACCCGTGCGCCATAAGTCCGCTCCAGCTCGAGATGCTCCAAAACTTTCCTTGCACAGATTTCAATCAACCGAGGGCTCTCCCCACGTTCCCCGACAAGACGTCCTGTTATCTTCCCGGGACAATCTGTCAATCTGACCTTTGCCAAGACCTTGAGGTCGATGACGGATGCGGACATTGTGACTGGATCGATGGCATTGACTACGGAAGTTGATCCACACGCAGAAGCGACTCCCACCCGCTCGCCCAATTCAGCACCTCATTTGAATCTATCAGAGTTTATCTTGCCAGCGCGAAGCATGTTGTCGGCCAGAACAAGGGCGAGCATGGCCTCGGCAACGGGCACTATCCTCGGACAGATATTCGGGTCAAACCTACCCTTCAGCTTGATTTCGGTCGCCTTCATGGAAGCCAAGTCCACTGTCCTCTGTGGTTTGGTAATAGACGGGGTTGGCTTTACGGCTATCCTGGCCACGATCGGCATGCCCGTGCTTATCCCGCCAAGGATTCCCCCAGCTTTGTTAGTACTCATGATAACCTTGCCTCCTTTGATGATGATTGGGTCGTTAGCCTCTGAACCCCTCATTCGTGCCAGCTTACATCCCGCTCCAATCAGGACCGCCTTGACCGAACCGACCGACATCAGGGCATGCGCTAGTTCTGCGTCGAGTTTGTCGAAGACCGGGTCTCCCAGACCAGGTGGGGCCCCTATCGCCCTGACCTCAACCATACCACCTGTGCTGTCACCCTCGGCTGCCGCCTCGAGGACGGCTTTCTTCATTCGCCCAGCGACCTTCAAATCGGCGCATCGCATGGGGTTCTTCTCCACGTTTTTCCGAATCTCAACGGGCGATAGCTCACGCTCAACCGCTGTCCCTGCCGCTTCAACTGTGTGGCCGATGATGTCGACGCCGTGCGCAGTCAGCAGCTTCTTTGCTACGGCTCCGGCAGCAACACGTCCGACGGTCTCCCGCGCTGCCGCCCTACCTCCCCCTCGGTGGTCGACATGCCCGAACTTTAGCCAGTATGCCAAGTCAGCGTGACCGGGGCGTGGCTTGGTCTTAATCGCCTCGTACGGTGTCGAATCTACGTCCACGTTGTGCACGAGCATGGAAATCGGCGTTCCGAGGGTCTTGCCCTGGAAAACTCCCGACAAAATCTCAACCTTATCGCGTTCTTTGCGGGGAGTCGTGAGGATTGATTGTCCCGGGCGCCGGCGGTCTAGCTCACGTTGGATGTCTGCCTCGCTCAACGGCATGCCTGCGGGGACGCCATCGACGACGACTCCGACCGCGGTGCCGTGGCTCTCCCCCCAGGTCGTAACTTTGAAAATCTTCCCAAAGGTGTTCCCACTCATCCAAATACCACTCTGAAACTCGCAACCTGTTCTTTAAACCCTTGCGCTGAAGCGATACGCACGCGTCATTCGATGAGCTCTATCTTGGCCCCAAGCTTTTGCATATCCTCGACGAAGCCAGGGTAGGAAACCGGTATACTTTCTGCCCCTTCGACGATGGTTTCTCCCTGCGCAACCAACCCCGCCACGGCGAAAGCCATAGCCATCCTGTGGTCCCCGAAAGAACCGACCCTCGTCCCCTTCAGTTCCTTCACGCCCTCCAACCTGAGCTCATCCGGCAATTCCTTCACATTTGCCCCAAATCGCTTCAGGCCTATCGCCAGGGCTTTGAGGCGGTCTGTCTCCTTGAACCTGAGATGTGGAACGTTGATTATCCGCGTCTGTCCATCCGCGACCGACCCTAGTACAGCAAGGACTGGGACTAGGTCTGGGTTATCGCCGCAGTCGACATCAATACCATTCAGTTCCCCCGTACCAGCAATCTCAACGGTCTTACCGCTGACATTCACATCCGCGCCGAACTCTTCCAAAAGTTTCACTATTCTACGGTCGCCCTGGGCACCCCTGACATCTAGGTTGTTCACCCTAACCTTGGAGCCTGTTAGCGCCGCCGCCCCGAGCACGAATGCTGCAGATGAGAAGTCTCCTGGGACCTTCATGTCTATGGCCTCGAAAACCTGCTTTCCAGAGATCTTGAATCCAGTCAAGCTTTTGTCCCTCTTTATATCAGCCCCCGCGGCGTCGAGCAGCTCGAGCGTTATCTCAACGTAAGGCTTAGAACGCAGCTCCTCCGTTATCGTCAGCTCCACATCTTCCTTAGCGTATGGGCACGCGAGCAGCAGGGCCGAGATGAACTGGGAACTGACTGCACCCGACATCTCCACCTCGCCACCCTTCAGACCTCCTCCAACTACCACGGGCGGCCTTCCATCCGCCCTCTCACATCTTGCTTTTGCCCCGAGCTTGTTCAGCACTTCAACCAGTGGACCAATTGGACGCTTCAGAATGGATTCGTCACCGGTGAGGCGTATTGGCCTCGGCGATAGAGCGGCAATCGCGCTCATGAGACGAATCGTGGTACCGGAGTTCCGGGCATCAATCAGGTCTGTGCTGGGTTTGAGGCTCCCAGCCGTGCCGTGAACCCTCCAGACTTCACCATCTTGAACGACCTCCGCACCCATCGATTTAACGGCCTCTATCGTCGCTTCGGTGTCTAAGCCGAGCAGAGGGTCGTCGATTCTGCTTTCTCCTCTGGCAAGCAACGCCACCATGAACGCTCGATGGGTGTACGACTTGGATGGAGGTGCCGTGACTTCTCCGGAGAGTTTTGAATGCTTTACTTTCAGCTGTGTCATATGCGCCCCAACTGACCATCGTTTTAAAAACCTTAAATAGGAGCCTCTACGCCTTTCCCACACTTTTTAATGGGAGTATAACATATCACAAAAGGAGGTGGAATGATTGTCTGAAGTGGGAAAGCGCGTCAGGCTGGAGAGGATAATCGACCGTAAGACGAAACGGACAGTTATAGTCCCGATGGACCACGGGCTTTCTATGGGCCCGATCTCCGGTCTAGAGGATATGAGCGCGATCACGAACAAGATAGCCGATGGTGGTGCGAACGCGGTCGTCCTCCACAAGGGAATCGTGCGAGCAGGGCACCGAGGATACGGGAAGGATATAGGGCTGATAATTCACCTCACTGGGAGTACCTCGCTTGGCCCAGACCCCAACAGCAAGGTCCCCATAGCCAGCGTAGAGGAAGCGATAACGTTAGGCGCAGATGCTGTTTCCGTACATGTCAACGTGGGAGCAGCGAACGAGCTAGAACAGTTGCAGAACTTGGGCGACATCGCTGAAGCCTGTGCTGCTTGGGGAATGCCGCTATT
>CAYMXQ010000004.1:24703-36548 GCA_964394495.1 Hadarchaeota archaeon (SeqCode) | reverse complement strand
GTGTTATGGTTTTACAGGATGATAATTTTGCAACAATTGTTGAAGCTGTGAGGAGAGGCAGGACAATTTACGAAAACATAGAAAAATTTACCTGTTACTTGATTTCTTTCAATTTTGTTCAAGTGATGTTAATCCTTTCAAGTATCACTTTACTTGGTTTTGAATTTTTACCCTTAATTGCACTACAGATTTTATTCATAAACGTCATTGCTGAAGAGTTTCCCTCAATAGCTTTGGGTATGGACCCACCAAGAAAAGATAACATGCTTAAGCCACCAAGAAAACCCAAACAAATGATTTTAACGAAAAAGAATTTAATTTTAGTTTTTGCTTTAGCCGCATTCATGACTCTAATGTCTTTTGCAGTTTTCAATTTTGCAAACCCCACGGAGAATATTGAAAAGGCAAGAACAATGGCGTTTGCTGCGATAATAGGCATGGTTATAGTTAATACATTTAATTTTAGATCCTTAGACGAATCGGTATTTAAAACAGGTTTCCCATCAAACAAATGGTTGGTTATGTCAACATTTACCACACTATTAACAACTTTAAGTGTCATGTATATTCCATTTTTCCAGAAAATATTTGAACTCACAACTCTGAGTTTAGTAGAATGGATTATTCCACTGCTTGCAGCATTTACTACTTTAATTTTTGCTGAAATTATAAAAGTGGTAACTAGAAGAATAGGGTAGGCGGGCCCGTCTGTGTCTATACTCGCCCAGATATGCGGGCCAATTATTCAGGGAGCAAAAGCGGGCCCGCCGGGATTTGAACCCGGGTCACAAGCTCCGCAGGCTTGTGTCCTATCCAGACTAGACTACGGGCCCTAAAAATAATTGCTCGGGCATGCAAATAAAACGCCACGCAAACCGTTAAAACAGGTTTCGCTAAAGTGTGGAGGGGTTCAAATGGCAACAGTATGTACATCATGCAATCGCAAAATAGCTCCGGGGGGCGTGGCGGCAAAGTTCCCATGCCCTAGCTGCGGCTCGTTTGAGGTCTGGCGCTGCACGAAATGCAGGCGTCTCAGCAACCCTTACAGCTGCCCCAAATGCGGTTACACTGGCCCGTGAGGTGTCGAGGTGGCTGAGGTCGCGGTTACTCTGAGGCTGATGCCCGAGAGCGCCGAGGTCGATCTGGGCAAGCTCGAGGCGATGGTCAGGGAACGTGTAAAGGTCCACTCTATATCCCACGAGCCGATCGCGTTCGGCCTTAATGCTCTTCGTGTGATTACGGTGGTAGAGGATGCGGCGGGCGGGACAGACCCCCTTGAGAAGGAACTCGCTGGCATCCCGGGTGTCGGCAACGTTCAGGTTATAGGTCTTACGAGATTGCTTTGATTTCGATAATCCTATAGGGAGCATTAGTTTACCTCTGTTTGGCGTTGATATGCTTAAGAGCCCAGCTGAGCGAGCTGCAATATTGACCCTGATAGTTACAGCTGTATTCGGAACAACCGAGGTTGCGGTGGCCCTGTCATCGAGCATGATAGCGTTTCTTGCGGCTGGAATTGACACTCTCTCCGATTCATTAACATCATTGTTCGTCTTTATGGGATTGCGAGTCTCTAAACGCCCAGCCGACCGTGGTCACAAATACGGGCACTGGCAGGCCGAAACGCTGATTTTACTCGTACTAGCTGTTACGCTTGTAGTCGCAGGCATACGTATTGAACTGCTTTCACTTGACAAGATTTACTCGCAGGTGCAAGTCGAGACATCACCCGCGCTTTTTCTGTTAGCTGCAATCGCTGTAGGGGTATTTGGATGGCTAGGGCGGTACCAAATAGATGTTGGTAGAAAAACAAACAGCCCATCGTTAGAAGCTGATGGGTACCACACACTCACAGATGCATTTTCTGCGTCCGCCGTTTTAGTCGGATTATTCTTTGTACAGGCAGGACATGCTTGGGCAGACCCAATCGTGGCACTTATAATTTCAGCAATAATTATGTGGTGGGGGCTTAAATTCGGTTACCAGGCAATTAACGTGCTGATGGGCGTCAGCCCCGGCGAAAACATAATGGAAATAATAAGGAAGAACTGCAGAAGCATTCCGGGAGTAGAGGGGTGCCATAAATGCCGCGCTCGCCGCGTCGGTTCCCGTATACACGCTGATTTACATATACAGGTCAACTCGAAACTGAGCGTTAAAAAATCCCACGATGTAGCGACTCGTGTGGAGAGAAATCTGAAAGCAAAGATCCCAAATCTTGCTACAGTTGTGGTGCATGTAGAACCCATCGGGAGGAATAAAGGTGGCAAAGGGCGTAAATGAAGTCCGTTCCGATATACCATTCCTCAAAACAGGCATAATCTACTTGGACAACGCAGCGACCACCCCTACACCCAAGCCCGTTCTTGACGCCATGCTCGAGT
This sequence comes from Hadarchaeota archaeon (SeqCode), assembly GCA_964394495.1. GTDB lineage: Archaea > Hadarchaeota > Hadarchaeia > Hadarchaeales > Hadarchaeaceae > B75-G9. Next base: position 34,164 of record CAYMXQ010000004.1, on the reverse strand, counting down.
ATTTTAACGAGTACAGCGGGAACGTGGGGAGGGGCCTGCACAAGGCAGCGCGGAAAGCGACCGAGGCGTTCGAGGGGACCCGCGAGAAGATAGCCAGGGTGATAAACGCGAAGCCGGAGGAGATAGCCTACACGAAAAACACGACAGAGGCCATCAACATCGTTGCCCAGGGGCTGGATCTAAAGCGTGGGGACAAAGTCATAACCACGGTGTTCGAGCACCACAGCAACCTCCTACCCTGGCAGCGCCTCGAGCGGGAGCGCGGCGTGGTGGTGGAGGTCATCGGGACTTCGAAGGAGTGTTTACTCGAAGCATCGGAGTTCGAGGCGGCGATTGACAAAAAGACACGTTTGATAGCTACTCACCATGTTTCAAACTCCGTCGGGAGCATTCAGCCGGTGGAGCAGATAGGTAAGATCGCCAAAAAGCACGGTGCGCTGTACATGGTCGATGCCGCTCAGTCGGTAGGACACATGCCAGTGGATGTCAGGAAGATAGGGTGCGATTTCTTGGCCGCCCCTGGACACAAGGGGCTGCTAGGACCACAAGGGACAGGCTTCCTTTACGCGAGAAAGTTCACCGGTCTTGAACCGCTCCTTTTGGGCGGAGGAATCGTCGAGGAGGTCGGGCCGCGCAGTTCCAAGCTGGTCGAGCCTCCCCAGGTATTCGACGCGGGCACCCCGAACATACCGGGCATCATCGGGCTGGGACGGGCGTGTGAGTACGTGATGGACATAGGCATCGAGCGGATAGCTGAGCGGGAGAAAAAGCTCACAAAGCAAATGATTAAGATAGCCGACATCGAGCGCGTCGAAGTCTACGGCCCACATGATCTGGCGCGGCGTGGGGGCGTTGTCAGCTTCAACGTGAAGGGGCTGGGCCACCACGATGTGGCTTCGATGCTGGACGAGGTCGCAAATATAGCTGTCCGCTCTGGGCACCACTGCGCGCAACCAACTATGCGTCATCTAAAAGTGGAAGGAACTGTTCGCGCGTCAGTTCACTACTATAACCTAGAAGAGGAAATCGAAAAGTTTGTCACGACCGTTGAGCAGGTCGCGCGCGAACTCGGTGGATGACGGCTACAGCTTCCACTTGTCCGACAAAGCTCGTTTGATCTCATCGATGACGTTAGGGCGTCTTATCTCCGTAGGCGGGCTGAACTTCTCCCCAGTCATCGCTTTGACAACGTTTGTAACGCTTTCGGATAGGTCTTCTAGGTCATACCCCCCTTCGAGCGTGAAAATTGCCCTGCCCCCGCACCACCGTTCGGCCTGCTCGATGACTAGGCCCGCCAGCCAGCCGTATGCAGTTGTGGAGAGCTCCAGATTTGTCAGTGGGTCGTCGGCGTGGGAATCGAAACCCGCAGATACGGCGAACAGTTCAGGTTTGAATTGCTCGCACAGCGGAGCGAAGATCTCCCGCATGACTGCCGCGTATTCAGCATCCCCACTCCCAGGCTTCATTGGTACGTTTACCTTGTACCCCCTGCCTTCTCCCGACCCGATTTCGTTGACAAAGCCAGTCCCAGGATAGAGGGTTAGCGGGTGCTGGTGAATCGACATGTAGAGAGCGCTCGGGTCTCCATAGAAGACGTCCTGCGTGCCGTTGCCGTGGTGAGCGTCGAAGTCGAGGACGAACACGCGTTTGAGATTATATTCTAGCTTAAGTCGTTCGATCATCACCGCGATGTTGTTGAAGTAGCAGAATCCACCCCCGTGCGCGCGCGTAGCGTGGTGTCCTGGGGGTCGCACGAGAGCGAAAGCGTTTTGGGCTTTTCCAGTCATAACCATGCGCCCGGCCTCGATTGCCCCGCCAGCAGCGAGCAATGCGAGTTCGTAAGTGTTTTTGTGGACTGGAGTGTCTCCATCGATTGGCCCCTCAATCGCGCTCAATTTTTTAACGAGCGAAACGTGCTCCGAGTCGTGGGCCAGTTCAATGTCCTCGTGGGTCGCTTGTTTTGGCTCGACCACCCGTGCTTTCGGCGAATCCCAGAGTCCGTTCTTTTTCAATGCCTCCACTATTGCACTGAGACGCTCGGGCCTCTCAGGGTGTCCCGGACCTGGGTTGTGCTGCAAGTATTTCTCAGAGTAGATGAGGGCAGTCACCATCCCATCACTTTCCAACGAGTTTCGCGTGCTTGACCTCATAATACCCGCTTGTACCGCGCCAGATGCGCTGAGCTTCCATCACCTCAATCCTGCTCCTGAAGAACGGCGCGTCTAGGACGAGCGTCTCATATTCCCCACCCTCAGCTGAGATGTTGATGCGATACTTTCGATGGAGCTTCGTCAGGTCCTCCACGCACTCTTCGTCTATTTTACGTCCGAGCCATTTCTCATCGAATCCCTCCGCAGCAACGCTAGTGATGATTATGTCGAATTTTGAATCGATCATCTCACGCAACAGCTTGACGGGGTTCGAGCCCCAGAGAGGGGTTATAGATTTCAATCCGAGCTCGCCACAAATCCTCTCGATGCGACTCTTCTGGTAGTTTGAGGCTATCGCCCCGCTGATCACGCCTTCGACATATAGCTTCCGCAAAACTTTTTTTAGGTCCTCGAGCTCCAGCTCCCTTTCACCACTAGTCTCAGCCTTGATGAGTGGAAGTCCAGCGGATTCGGCGAACAGGTCGATGAGCTGGATATTGGCGGAGTGGAACATCCATGAGTCATCTCGGCGTGGTATCATGGCGAGTACGCGGGTTATCTCGTGTCCTTCCCGCATTGCCAGCCACAGGGCGTACGAGGAATCCTTACCACCAGAGCATAAGGCGACGGCGCGCATTTGCATCAAAAAGCTATCTCCTTTAAATAGGTAAAATTAGACGATGTTTTGGTGTCGAGGTGACGGTTAAGCTAAGGGCAGTTGCGGCGTCGGTCTTCCTCGTCATCGGGATGTTCCTGCTCCTCGAAGGGTCGAGAGTAACGGTGTCAGGTCGCGATGTTACAGTGGACCTGTTTTTCGCAGTTGTCGGTGCCGTGTTGACAATATCTTATCCCATATTAATCGGCGACTACTTCGAACACAGGTTCAAAACACCGCGAAATATCTCCCTCATGCCGATGTTGATGATGCTGGGGATAGTGCTGATTTTCCAGGCTATGACCAGACAGTTGAACATGATAGACAAAATCATATTTGTTGTGATTGGTGTAACGTTAGCCGTGGCTTCAATCATAGTTACGTACAGAGCCACCAAAAAGAGCAAGTAGATTAAAGCCCCAGTGCTGCGAGTACCCCACCTTTCACTCCTGCAAAGTAGAGTATGCAAGGCAACATGATCACCCCCATTGCGTGAGTCCTTTTCACTCCCACCACGGCAGGGAGTATACCTATAGCAGTAGCCGTGGCTAGGACCAGCAGCCCTACAGGCCCCGAATAAAAAAATGTCATCACTGCTATGAACACGAGGACGACCGCGCAGAGGGCCCGGTACGGCACTGCATCCATGTGTTTTGCGGCCAGCTTCCCCAGCTTCAGCCCCAACACCGTAGCTATTCCTCCAGCGAGCAAAGCCACGCCGACTAGTACTATGGTCTCCGTCACCCCCACTTCCATAATCTCCTGGACTGCGACCGCGGCCCCGCTTCGTGCCCTGCCTATCGCGAAGAGGGCGATGAATGAGAATAGCGCCTTGGACGTGTTCACGCCGCTAACCGCGACCAAGAACTCGTCGGAACCGCTCGAGCGCGTGGCGAGTTGCGCCAGCACAGTACCTTGCGACGGACCTATCCCCGGGATGATGCCCGTCACAGCACCAGCGGTCGTCCCAGCTAAGAGAGGCTTCGCGTTCGCGCGCATATCCAACGATTCGTCCTCGATTTGCTGTTCCGGTAAAGCGCTGCCGCCGGTCAAGCTCGGGAGGAGCACGCTGGCGCCGAAGAGACCTGAGAGAAGAGGCATCAGCGCAGCGTCGCCTCGGATGAAACCAGTGTCAAGCGTTAACAGGCCGAGCAAACCCGACAGCAGAAAAATCGCCGTAGCCCAGATTATCTTGTCTTTCGAGCGTTCGAGCGCTATCATCACGGCAATGATGAAAATCAACAGCCAGTGCATCTGGGGACTTATGAGTTCGTATGCTGGGGTCACCACCGCGAGAAACGGCGGCAGCATTGCAGCGCTCAGGAGCAGGCCTCCCAGACATCCCAGCATCGTAAGTTGGACGGCACGATAGCCGCGCCCTTCCATCAACAGGCGGTGAGCGGGGAGGACGGACAGTTCGGTTCCCTCTTCGGGCGCGCCCAGAAATGTCGACGGGATATAGCTTATGAAGACGTTTGTTATTGACATCGAGACTATCAGGGCGGCCAGGTTCAATGAGACGAGAGAGGAACCCGCGGCGAGACCTACGAAGAACGGTGTGAGGTTGTTCACGTGCAGCCCAGGTATCAGCCCGGTCACCACGCCCAGCCCCACGCCCGCCAGAGTGTAGGCGAGCAGCTCCATCTACGCAGCCTCTGCAAGATGCAGGTGAGAGGCGTTCGTCACCCTCAGCTCGAGCCTACCGTCGTATATCTGAAGCCACCCGTCGACGCGTACGACGTTCCCCACGTTCAGCTCCGGGGTCCCGTTTTCCGCAATCCAGTACGGGACAAACACGGTGATCTGTCCTCCGTCCTCACGCAGAGTCAACAGTAGGTTTCCGCGGTCCGCTACCTCTCGCCCGACTATCGTGCCCTGTACCTTCACAAGCGTTCCAGCGTTATCCTCGCTTATGTCCGACAGTTTCACAGGTGCGGTGTGGACGACCTTCACGTCACTTGCGCCCTCCGGGATGACCTCCAGCTCACCACGGTACAGCGTGACTTCACCGCTGACCTCCACGATGTCCAAAAGCTCGACCGACTCCCGCATCTCCGCACGCACGCGGGAGAATATCGGCACGGTCACCACACCCCCCGAGTCGTCGCGGAGTTTAAGAAAGAGATGGCCGTCCCGGTGCTCGCGTAGGTCGACCACCTGCCCGGAGACCGCCACCTTAAGCCCGACGAAGTTGTTGTCCAGGCTACCTATCGGGGAGATTCTCGAGCGGGTGAACAACGCACCAGCGTATACGACCGCCAGACCTGTCAGCGAACATATAAGGCTGAGCCTCAACATTGCCTTATCGTCCATTTCCCCGCCGAGGCTTTGCGCGGAGGTCACTTATAAAGGAGAAAAATTATTGGGATAACGTTTGCCCGACCTGCTCTAGCCACATACACATCTTGCAGGCCTCTTCCCGTGGCGGCGGGGTCTCCATCTCCATTATCTCCTTGGCCCGCGCGAGGACTGGCGGGATGCGGCTGGAGTCTACCTCTGTACGCACCGCGGTTATCTTGAACGGAAAGAACTCCTCCGATATGTCGCCATGGGCAGGAGTGAAATACAGGAGCACGCCACCGCCTACTGGCCGGAGGCCGTTTTTCTCGAGGAGGTAAGCGTAGCCGTCGAGCTGCATCTGGTAGTAGTTCGGGACCTCTTCCGGTGGCCTGCCGGTCTTGTAGTCGATGATGTGGTACTTTCCGTCAGGGGTCCTCACGAGGGCGTCGAGCGCTCCTTTGAGTGTTATACCGGTGCTCGAGTCATTCGCCCTCAATGTTCGGCTGGTGTCTAGGAGAGTGCCGCGCACAGGGAACCATTTGGGAAGATCTGAGCTACCGATGAACGGTTTCATGTATCCTTTGACCACGGAATCAACCTGGCGGGTGATAGCGGCGACCATAGACGGAGCTGAGCCCACGCGCTTGCCCAGCCAGAAGCAGAGGGGGCAGTCTAGGACTGATTGGAGGCTCGTAACGCTGAGAGCTATTTCTTCCATTCTCATCACAGCAGCGACATTATGAGGTAAATTAGCCCAACTGCGAATGTCGGGAGGAACACGTAAAGGATCTCCTTCCGCTTGAACAGGACCCCGCATGAAGCCACAATCGCCGACATGTTGAAAATAAGAGCCCCCGTAGACCTGAAATCTGACATCCTGCCGAACGCCGTCGATGAGCCAAGCGTTTGTTCATAGGCTTCGTAATACGACTGCGCCCTGTTCTCCGCATTTTCCGCCTTAGATAGGTAGAAATTCGACATGTCTATTGACTGGTACCCTAAGTTCTCCAGATAGCTCCTCGTTTCATCGTTGTTCTCCTTATCAGCGTAAGCGAAGTACATCCCTGCCTGTGTGAGATAAGATTGCGCTTGGACCTGCGCAGTGGACGCTTCCGTGGATGATTCCAATCGCAACATCATGAAACCAAGAGACGCTGTCCTGCGGTCGCTTGCTTCGCTGCCCGCTTTACCCGAGGAGATCCAGCACACCGCCGCAAACAACGAAGCTATTGTGACGAGTATCGCGGCGATGTTGACTACTTTGTCTAACTTGCGCATCCGTTTTTTTGCCATCGTAGGACCGATTTTATGCCGTCGTGATTGACTTTAAAGTTTTGGTGAAGGCTTTCTCAAGTATTTCAGCAAATGCTCTTGACCTGACGCCTTCAGCCTATCCCCGACCAGCCGCCTCAGCTCGGGAACGCCCTCGCTCGTCTTGGCGGATACGGGGGCTACTGTGTCGAGCCACTGCCGCCATGGAGGAGACATGCCCAGCTTCTCGCAGATGCCGTCTAGCACAGCATCGCGCTCCCCGGTGTAAATCAGGTCTATCTTGTTAACGACCACGATGGGGTTCAGTCCCAATTCCTGCAGAAACGAGAACATCTCCACGTCAACTGGAATCTGCCCGCGGCGCTCCCACCTCTCGACTATCTCGGAGAAGGCTCGGGCGTCTATCACCTCGAGGGCGGTCAAGATTTTCTCCTTGTTCTGCTCGAGGTACCTGACAATCTCCGTCTTGGTTTGCTCCTGTTTCTCCCGGCTCACGCCAGCCATGAAGCCGAACCCGGGCATGTCGACCACGTCAAGCTTGCCGCAGCTGTAACGTGAAATCCTGCGCGTTACCCCGGGCCGCCTCCCGACAATAACGCGTTTTCCTGTGAGTTGCCTGATCACGCTTGACTTCCCGACGTTCGAGCGGCCGACTAGTACTAGCTCCATCCCAAATCTCTACTCCGGGCCTGCAGCCTGCTCGGCCGGAGATATGGTGATCTCGTCCTTGTGTTTGATCTTGGTGTAGATTCCCCGCATCTGCTGTACGCGTCGGCCGTTGAGCAGTATGTCATAGCTCTCCCGGACATCCCCCGTCGTCGGGTCCAGCACCTCTTCGACAAGCTTGGGGTGTCTCCTGCTGAGCTTCATCAGCAACGTATCAACGGTTTCATCGTCTCCAATAGGCACCCTTATGGTGCCCGTCCCCGCACTCTCCCTAAAACTATCGTGTAATTTGACTATAACTTCCATTACATCACAGTTCGCGAGCCGCTTTGCTAACAGTCATTCAACCACTGCGTCGACAATTTCTCCACCTTAGCATCAACAGTAGCGGTTGGAGGGAGACTCTAAAAAGGTTTTCGGAGGTGTGGTGAGAGGACGCGACTACTACCGATTTTTGTACATCCCAAGCATTTCATTAGCAACAGTTGAGTCAACGATTATTTTAAGTAACGCTTGAACGGGGTTGTAAAAGCACAAAAAATCTGTCGAGCGAGGTGATCTTGCGTTTGGAGTCTTTAAATAGTATAAATATTTTTTTCGGTGCCCTCTCCCCCAAATTAGCTTAAATGCCCAAGTGACTATACACTTGGAAAAAAATGTCAGGCCGAAATTTGATTCATTTTTGGGATATGCCCAAGAAAACGACCTACGTGTTATTGAACCAAGATTATAAAAGAAAAATTATAAGCTTCCTTTACCAACACGCCTCGGATAGAGCCGAGTTATCGTCCCGCTTGAGATTACCCTATCTTGTTATAAAACGTTTTGAAAAAGGCCACAGGGCAAAAATCTACACATTATTGATGATCATTAAATTTCTAAAATCGCACGGATGTTCGATTTCCATTCAAGAAATAGAAAAGAATGTTATTTGGATCGGTGGTAAGAGAGGACCTGGGATAAACTCACCCAAACTTCCTTTTAGATTTAACACGCCTTCCGCCGCCAAATTAGCGGCTGCGTTTAATTCCGACGGCACGATTGAACGAAACACTGTAAAACGCGGGCATGTCAGCTACTACAACGAGGAGGGTACGATTCGAAAATTGGTAATCCAATATGCAAAAGATGTGTTCGGTGACATTTACACTAGAGAGGTCCAAAGGAAAGATGGAGGGCATTACGTGGAGTTGAGCGCTATATCTGGAGATTCGCTGAAACTTGTTGGCATCCCTGAAGGCAGTAAAGCCAAGGCCAACCCCCACATTCCCCCCAACGTTATGAAATCCTGCTGTCCAGAGATTTGGTGGAACTATTTACAGCAAAGTTTTGACGATGAAGCAACTGTTGAGTTTATGCCGTTCAAAACGAGACGCGCATTCACTCGTGGAATCACAAAACATTGCTCAGTTGATGTTACCGATAAGATACACAATTTTATAACAAAAACTGGCACGTATCTAAACTTTAGAGAAGTGCCCTCGAGTATCAAACCAGAGATTATGGCTACACCACCAAATTTATTGGTCGACGAACAAATCTTGCTCAAAAAATTTGGGATCCACGCCCGCATATACCCCAAGACTCTTTATTGCGCCAAAGACGGCGTCAGAATAATTTGGGAGCTTCGTCTAACTGATCGAGAGAGCTTAACCAATTTTTGGAAAAACATTGGATTCAACCACCCTGCTAAGGCGGAGAAACTAAACACCGCCGCGCGAAGTTACATTTCTCAAAAAAGTTCTTACTTCGGAAAAAGAGGTCAAGAAGAAGTCTTGAGAAAAGCTCTGAAAGCTTGTGAATCTAAAGGTTATTTCACGACTTGGGAGTTAGCAACTGAAATTAACCGAAGCTACCAAACCGCTAAATGGTGGGTACACAGACTGGAAAAGTTTGGCAGAGTTAGAAACTTATTAAAAAGAAGGCCATTTAGGTATTGTGTGCAAGTAACAGGGGTTTAAACTTGAAAGTTGTACTAGCATATTCAGGCGGACTGGACACTTCAGTCGCCGTCCGTCTGTTGAAGGAAAAGTACAATGCCGATGTGATAACGCTCACGGTCGACGTCGGTCAGGACCAGGCCGAGCTGAAAGCCGCCGCCGAGAAGGCAAAGCTGCTCGGCGCCGTCAAGCATGTCCATGTGGATGCTAAAAAAGAGTTCATCGAGGAGTACGTATTCCGCAGCATCAAAGCTAACGGGCTCTACGAGGGCTATCTCCTCTCGACCGCGCTCGCCCGCTACCCAATCGCCAGCAAGCTCGTCGAGGTCGCACACAAGGAAAAGGCCGACGCGGTCGCCCACGGGTGCACGGGGAAGGGCAACGACCAGTTCCGCTTTGACACCACGGTGGCAATCAAAGCGCCGGAGCTAAAGATTATTGCACCCATCCGCGAGCTGAACCTGGACAGGAAGCAGAGCGTCGAGTACGCTAAGAAGA
>CAYMXQ010000004.1:12095-24693 GCA_964394495.1 Hadarchaeota archaeon (SeqCode) | reverse complement strand
AGAATGGCATCCCTCTCCCTGCCGAGAAACCGTACAGCATAGACGAGAACCTTTGGGGGAGGTCGATTGAAGGGGGTGAGCTCGAGGACCCCGACAGGGCACCGCTTGAGGAGATATACGCCTGGACCAGTTCGCCGGATAAAGCACCTGATAAGCCGCACGTCGTCGAGATAGAGTTCAAGGACGGTGTTCCAATCGGGCTTGACGGAAAACGTATGGGAGGGGTCGAGCTCATCGCTAAGCTGAATAAACTCGCTGGGACCCACGGGGTCGGCAGAATCGAGCTAATCGAGGACAGGATCCTGGGACTGAAGGCGCGCGAAAACTATGAAGCTCCAGCCGCAACTGTTTTGATACAGGCACACCGGGCGCTCGAGCAACTCGTCCTGACGAAGCAGGAACTGTCTTTCAAGCAAGTCGTCGATCAGACATGGGCCGACCTCGCGTACAGTGGCCTCTGGTTCGACCCGCTGAGGGAGGACCTGGACGCGTTCATCGACTCCACACAGAAACGCGTCACAGGTAAGGTCAAGGTGGAGCTGAACCGCGGCTCGTCCCGTGCGGTGGCCCGCAGCTCGCCGTACTCGCTGTATGAGGAGGAACTGGTGTCGTTCGATAAATTCGGCTTCGACCAGCGCGATGCGGTCGGCGTCATAAAGTTCCACGGGCTACAGGGAAAGACCCTGAGCAAGCGCAGGAGGTTATGAGATGCACCGCCGCGGACGCCTCGAGAAAGCTATGGACCCATTGGCGAGTGAGTACATCTCATCTATGGACGCCGACAGGAGAATCTTACACTCAGTCGTGCATGTAAACCTGGCTCACACACTCATGCTAGCGGAAAAGAGGATAATCCCTGAGAAGGACGCCGCGGATATACTGAAAGCGCTTCTGGACCTCAACCGCGGTGGCCTGGCGCTCCTGGACCTGCGCGCGGAGCTCGAAGACATACACATGGCGGTCGAGGAGTTCGTCGTCAAGGCTACGAGTGAGGAGGTCGGGGGCAAGTTTCACACGGCCAAAAGCCGTAACGACCAAGTCGCTGCTGCGGTCCGGCTCACCCTCAGGAAGGATATAGTGGCAGTAGAATCGGCGCTCATGGAGCTTTTCGATGCGTTGGCGACGCTAGCTGAAAACAACGTTGACACGGTGATGCCCGGATACACGCACCTCCAGCCAGCCGAGCCCACAACATTCGCGCATCACATCGCGGCCTACTGCTCAAGTGTCTTGCGCGACATCGAGCGTTTGGAACACGCTTACGAGTCAGCGAACTCTTGTCCTATGGGCGCCTGCGCTTTCGCTGGGACAAGTTTTCCTATAGATCGTGTGAGGGTGGCTCACCTGCTCGGCTTCAGTCGCATCGACGAGAATACTATGGATGCCGTGAGCTCCAGGGATTTTGCGCTACAGGCCATGAGCGCCATTACGATCGCCATGGTCAACCTGAGCAGACTGGCTGAGGAGATTACCATTTGGAGTTCGGCCGAGTTCAGCATGGTCGAGGTGCCAGACGAGTTCGCCTCTCCCAGCAGCATCATGCCCCAGAAAAAAAACCCTGTCATCGCGGAGATTTTGCGCGCTAAGGCCGGGCGTGTCATTGGAAACCTCGCTGGGGCCCTGACGATCATGAAAGCTATGCCTCAGGCGTACAACCTCGACCTTCAGGAGCTCACCCCGCTGCTCTGGAACTCCGTCGACGAGACCAAGAAGAGCGCGGAGGTGATGACGAAGCTGATCAGCGCAATCAAACCCAAGAAGGAAGTCATGCGAAAGCGGGCCGAGGGCGGCTTTGTGGTCGCGACTGAACTCGCAGACACGCTCGTGAGGGGAACAGGATTGAGCTTCAGAGACTCCCACGCGGTCGTCGGGCGGATGGTGGCAGAAGCAACGAAGGATGGTCGCACGGCGGCAGATTTGACCCCTGAGGACTTGCGGAAGGCCTCGAAGGAGATACTTGGTAAGGAAGTCCGCATGGGGCCAGAAGAACTCAAAGCGGCACTCGACATCGACAAGTGCATCGCTGCCCGGGCGCTGCTTGGCGGCCCCGCCCCGAAGGCTGTCAAGGAGCAGCTCAACTCATTTAAGGGCGCGAAACAGAATTACCCAAAGCTAGTACAGACAAGAAAGCGGGCGCTCGCCAATGCGGAAGAGAAGTTATCGAAAGAAGCTAAGAGGAGATCTGGATGATAAAAGCCGGCGTTATCGGGGCGTCTGGATATACAGGAGAGGAACTTTTCAGGCTGCTCGCAAACCACCCAAAGGTGAACCTAGTCGGCGCCTATGATGTCAAAAACGTTGGAAAACCTGTGAGCGAGGTCCACCCGAACCTCCGAGGGATAGTCGACCTGAAGATAGCAGAGCCGGACTACGAGGAGATGAGCAAAAAGTTAGACGTGGCCTTCGCGGCCACGCCCCACAAGGTGGCGATGAAGTTTGTGCCGAAGTTGCTCGAAGGTGAGGTGAAGGTGATTGATCTTGGCGCGGACTACAGGTTCGATGATGTGAAGATTTATGAGAAGTACTATGCCAAGCACGAGAGCCCGGAGGTAAAGGGAGTCTACGGACTTCCGGAGCTCCATCGCGCGAAGATTAAGCGCGCGCGACTCGTCGCTAACCCAGGATGCTTTCCTACCGCCGCGATTCTGAGCTTAGCTCCGCTCGTCAGGAATCGCATTATTGACCTCGACCACATCGTGATCGATTCCAAGACAGGTACATCCGGCGCCGGGACAACTCCAAGCGAGGTGACTCACCACCCGATAGCCAGCGCCAACGTCAGAGCCTACGCTGCGACCACCCACCGACATGCCCCGGAGATCAACCAAGAGCTCAGCAAACTCGCGGGGCATAGGGTCAAAGCACACTTCACTCCTCACCTCGTCCCGATAGTCCGTGGAATCCTGTCGACCGCGCATGTCTTCCTGAGAAAGCAGGTGAGCGGGGGGATGTTGCTGAAAATGTACAGACAGTTCTACTCACGCGACCCGTTCGTGCGCGTGCTCGACGGGCTGCCGGAGGTCAACTACGTGGTGGGCTCGAACTACTGCGACATAGGGATAGAGGTCGACCAAGAAATCCCTGAGGTGCACAAGCTGGTAAACAGAAAAGGCGACATAGGCATCGAGGTAGCCAGGGAAGGCCACAGGGCGGTAGTGGTAGTGGCAATAGACAATCTCACCAAGGGAGCATCCGGGCAGGCGGTCCAGAACATGAACTTAATGTTCGGGTTAGATGAGACGGAAGGTCTAAGGACGCCTCCGCTGCGGCCGTGAACGGCGCTTTCCCAACAACTTTTAATCGTTCCACGGCTCTTTTGAGATTGGTGCGCGCATGATAACAATACTCGAGGGCGGCATCACAGAAGTCCCCGGCTTCCTCGCCGCAGGTGTGCGGGCCGGAATCAAACGCCGAGGGCTAGACGTCATGCTCATCTCCTCTGAAGACGGCCCTGTCCCCGCAGCGGGGGCTTTTACCACCAACCTCGTCAAGGGAGTACCGCTCATCGTCACGAGAGAGCATATGAAAAAAGGCAAACTCGGTGCGGTCGTCGCGAACTCAGGTGTCTCTAACGCATACACAGGGGCGAGAGGTATGCGCGACGCCTACAATATGGCCCAGCTTACTGCGAAGTTGCTCAAGCAGCGAGCGCTCAACGTCGGCGTAGCATCGACTGGCATAATAGGACGTTACCTGCCGATGCGCAGGGTCGAGTCAGGTATCCGGGCCGCGGTGAAGGAACTGTCGAACTCTAGGGAAGCTAGCCTGAACGCTGCGAAAGCCATCATGACCACGGACACCGCGCCAAAGGAGATTGCCGTTCGCGTGGTCCTTGACGACGGCACGGCAGTCACCATCGCCGGAATAGCAAAGGGGGCAGGGATGATATGCCCGGACATGAAAACAGCGACCATGCTCGCCTTCGTCGTGACGGATGCCGCCATAACTTCGGACGCCCTCCGAGCCGCGCTGCAGCAGGCGGTTGACCAGAGTTTCAACATGATAAACATCGACAACGACATGAGCACCAGCGACATGGTACTGGTGCTGGCGAACGGGCGCGCCAAAAACCGCCGCATAACTCTCGAACGCAGGGACAAACAGTTCCAATCCGGACTCGAGTGCGTGCTGACTGAACTCGCATGGATGATAGCGAGGGACGGGGAGGGGGCATCGCGCCTGATTGAGGTCCACGTTAAGAACGCAGGCAACCTGAAAGACGCTCGCCTCGCTGCTAAGACAGTGGCAGGATCAAACCTGGTAAAGGCAGCAGTGTTCGGACGTGATCCGAACTGGGGCCGGATTGTCGCTGCCCTTGGTCGTTCGGGCGTTTCTTTCGACCCAGCCAAGCTGAGTATCGAGCTGGTGAGCGAACGCGGGCGGGTCGACATGGTCAAACGAGGGAAGCCTATGCCGGGCCGTGTGGTTAACCGCGGACGGGACCTCATGCGCAGCAGGGAAATAGAAGTCCATATAGATTTAGCCACAGGGAAAGCGTGCGCCACTGCTTGGGGGTGCGACCTCACGTACGATTACGTGAAGATAAATTCCAGATATACCACTTAGAATATGCTTTCCTTATCGTTGCCTCTTTTTTAACAATACGAAGGATGAGAGGCCCACAGCAGCAAATACCAGCGGGATGTACAAGCTTTCCCACATGCATACGCCGATTCTGTACCAAAGACCGGCCTCAGGTATCCAGACTAGCTGCATTTGACGCACATATACCAAGACCAGCCAAACCATGGACCCAAAAACTATCGTGAGAACTAGGGCGACCTTAGGAACCCAAGACCGTGCGCCCGCTTTAGGCCTCTTGACTCCCATGCTGAAACCTCCCAAGAGCTGACTTATCCCTCCAATATAGTGAACTACCCCCAGCTTTCGCAGGGGGCTTCCTGCTTCAGCGACGGAACTTGCCCAGCGACCACGGCCGAAGCCGGGACGCTGAGTAGGGGTCCCATCTCCACAGGCGTTGGTTCGGGCCATCCCAGCCCTACTAAGCCCCGTTGCAGTATGTTCCACGAGGCTCTATAGTCCCTGTCGAGGGACATGTTTCCTTCTTTTGACGTGCCTCTCGGGTCCACCCCCACCATCGTCCTACCAGCTCGCTCGGCCTTGTAGGACAGCATGCGGAGGAACTTCCCCCAAGAGGCGTCGAGTATCTTCTGGGCGAGGTTGTGGTTTCTCGCCATGCCCGCGCTGTTCAGTTTTTCGGTGGCCATCGCATCGTAGTTCTGTACGTAAAAGTGCGAGAGCTTGTGGAGGAAGTCGTCACGCTGACTCACCAGCCGCTCGTAGACTCTCGCCAGCTCGACCCTTGCTTTCTCCTTGTTGTGTGAGCCTTTCTGTTTCTTCGATAGCTGCCTCTGCCTGATTCGTATCCTTTTCAACGAATGTTCGTAGAACTTCGGATTCTCGATTTGCCTTCCGTCGGTGTCGGACAAGAAGTGCTTGACCCCGACATCGATCCCGACCGCCTTGCCTGTTTTCGGCAGAAGCTCCAGCTCGTCCTCGACTTGGAATATCGCGTACCACTTCCCCGATCGCTCCCGTTTGACGATAACTCCCTTTACCTCCCCCCTGATTTTTCGGTGTAGTTTGATGGGGATTTCGCCCACCTTCGAGAGAACGAGCCTGCCATTCTCAAGCTTGAAGCCCGACTGGTTGAAGTTGAGCGTCTTGAACCAGCCTTTTCCCTTGAATCTCAACCTGCCGACTTTCCTTCCTCTCCTTTTCAATCTCGCCAGCGTCCAGATGTTCGACCAGAGCTGCCAGTTCACGAGCTGCAGGACCTTCGAGTACACCTCGTCGAGTTCCGGCTTTTCGTGCTTCTTCAGGTCGACTATGAGCGCTTGGGTGTCGCCGCGCGTGAGCCTTATCCCCTTCTCCCTCGCAAGGTTCAGTTCAGAGAGCAGCCTGTTGTAGAGCCACCTGCACAGCGCCATCTGCCTGTCCAGCGTGCGCTGCGTCGTTTTCGAGGGGTACAGACGGAATCTATAGCTTAGCAACCTACCACCACTTTCACGTGCGTTTTCTAGTCAATGCGATTTTCGGGGAGAGGTCACCGAAAATAATCGCCGCAGTTCTCCTAGTTTTATCGCTCAAATCTGACTTACTGGAAAAAACGGGACTGTATTTTTATTGGCAAATTGTTTTTGAGCGGATAAATTAAAAATGGGCATTACAATTTCTTTAATCGAACTATTTGTCCTGATTTGGGTCCCGTTTTCTTGCATAAAACCGAAAACTGTATAGCGATTTATCCCCTCCCTTGCGGAAGGGGACTTCTCGGCGGCAAAGTTAAAAGCGGTGAACTAGTGAAATCAAATAGGTGGTAAAATGCAAGACCGCGCGAAGATAATGCTGGAGGCCCTTCCGTTCATCCAGGAATTTCACGGAAAGACCATAGTAATCAAACTCGGAGGCAGCATCCTGGGCGAGGAGGACAGGCTCGACTCTCTCCTCAAGGACGTTGTACTCCTGAACCTGTTCGGGATGAAAACCATGATAGTCCATGGAGGCGGCCCGGAGATAAGCGAGGAAATGCGAAAGATGAAGATCAAGCCGAAGTTCATCGAGGGGCTCCGCGTGACTGATGAGAGGACTATGGAGATCCTGCACGAGCAGCTCGCTGGAAAGATCAACAAGCAGATAGTTCTCGGAATAAACCAATACGGGGGGAAGGCTTTCGGCATATCGGGCATGGACGGTAACCTGATCCGTGCACACAAACTTATCTACAAGACCACCACGAGCAAAGGGAAAGAGATCGAGGTCGATCTCGGGTTCGTCGGGGAAGTGGAAAAGATAGACCCGACCATCATAACTGGTTTAGTGAAGAGCGGTTGCATTCCAGTGATAGCACCCATAGGTATAGACACTGAAGGACACAGCCTGAATATTAACGCTGACACCGTGGCCGCGGAACTCGCCACGGTGATACACGCGAAAAAGCTCATACTACTGACAGACGTAGTCGGGGTAATGCGCGACCCGAACAACGAAAAATCACTCATCTCAAACTTGACCCCCGATGAGGCGCAAAAACTCACCCAAGATGGTGTGATCAAGAAAGGGATGATTCCGAAGGTTGAAGCGTGCCTGAAAGCCATCAGCGGCGGAGTCGACCGCTGCCACATCCTAAAGGGCACCACTCCACATGTCCTCCTGCTCGAGATTCTGACAGAGAGCGGTGTGGGCACGATGATCGAGCGGGGCAAGTAGATGAAGACAGAACAGCTGAGCGAGCGCTACATTGCGCACACGTACAAGCGACAGCCCATCACATTGGTCAAGGGAAGCGGGATGTACCTCTGGGACTCGCGGGGCAAACGCTACTTGGATTTCATGTCAGGGGTGGCCGTATGCTCCCTCGGGCACTGCCATCCAGCGGTCACAAAGGCAATCTGCGCGCAGGCTAAGAAGCTGATGCACGTATCGAACATTTACTACATACAGCCTCAGGCGGAACTGGCCGCACTGCTAGCGAGAGTCGCTCCGAAATCCATCCAGAAATTTTTCTTCTGTAACTCCGGCGCGGAGGCTGTCGAGGGGGCATTCAAACTCGCCGTCAAACACACGAAGCGCCAGCGCATCGTCACGATGGAAAATTCATTCCACGGAAGGACGGCGGCAGCTGTGGGCGCCACTGGAAAAGTCGCCTACAGAACGCCTTTCGATGCGCTCATACCGAAAGTGTTCGACTTCGTGCCGTTCAACGACCTATCAGCGGTCGAGCGAGCCATCGGCGAGCAGACAGCCGCCGTGATCGTGGAGCCGATCCAAGGCGAAGGCGGCGTGAACGTGCCGTCCGACGACTACCTGCCGGGACTGCGAAAACTCTGCGATGAGAAGGGCGTGTTGCTGATATGCGATGAGGTCCAGACCGGCATGGGGCGCACAGGAAGATGGTTCGCGTGCCAGCACTGGGGGGTCAAGCCCGACGAGATCACGATGGCGAAGGCACTCGGAGGTGGGTTCCCAATCGGCTGCCTTGGCGCGAAATCGGAGGTGATGAGCTCATTCTCACCGGGCGACCACGCCTCGACGTTCGGCGGGAACCCGTTGGCGTGTGCCGCTGCGAAGGCGGTCGTGCAGACGATGCAGAAGTCAAAGCTGCCTCAGCGTGCAGCGAAAACCGGCGAGTATTTCAAAAAGCGCCTGGAGGAACTTGCTGACAAACACAGTTGCGTGCAAGAGGTCAGGGGGCTCGGATTGATGTTGGCGATGGAACTCACTTCAAAGGGTGCGGCGGAGGGCGCACTGGTCAAGGCAAGAGAGAGAGGCTTTCTCATAAACTGTACAGCCGACAAAGTCTTGAGGTTCGTCCCGCCACTGATAGTCGAGAAGAAACAAATCGACCAGCTGGTAGAGATTCTTGACAAGATACTTGCTGAGGTCTGATGATGGTAAAACACCTCCTCTCAATGCAGGATTTGAGCCCGCTACAGGTCGAGATAATACTAAACAAGGCTGCGGAGCTGAAAAAAAAGCTGAAAAAAGGGATACCGCACAGACTACTCCACGGCAAGACCTTGGCCATGATATTCGCAAAACCGTCCACTAGGACTCGAGTGAGCTTCGAAATCGCCATGACTCACCTTGGGGGACACGCAATTTACCTCGGCGTCAACGACCTGCAGCTGGGACGCGGCGAGACCATGGCAGACACTGCCCGGACCATCTCACGATATGCGGATGGGATTATGGCTCGTCTTTTCAAGCACGAAGACATGGTCGAGCTGGCTTGTCACTCGAGCGTGCCCGTGATAAACGGGCTTACAGACCTTCATCATCCCGTACAGACGCTGGCTGACCTGCTCACCATCCGCGAGCACAAGAACCGGCTCAAAGGACTGAAGGTCGCGTGGGTCGGGGACGGGAACAACGTCTGTAACTCCCTAATGCTCGGATGCTCGCTGGTCGGAGCGCACTTCTCCGCGGCCTGTCCGCGAGGCTATGGACCCCCTGCCGATATCATCAAGCAAGCGCGTGAAAATGCGGAAAGAAGTGGTTCTAAGATAAACGTGACTAACAATCCGGCCAAGGCAGTCGCTTCCGCGGATGTCGTGTACACAGACGTTTTCGTGTCGATGGGCCAGGAGACGGAGAGAGAAAAGAGGATACGGGCTTTCAAGCGGTTCCAGGTGAACGCGGAGCTCATGACAAACGCGAAGATGGACGCAATATTCATGCACTGCCTGCCAGCCCATCGAGGAGAGGAGGTCACAGCCGAGGTCATAGACGGGTCGTGTTCTGTGGTCTGGGATCAGGCGGAAAACAGGTTGCATGCGCAGAAAGCCGTGCTGGTCTGGCTGATGGCCGGAAAACGATGAAGGTCTCGACCATGTCTTCAAAGGGGCCGCTGCCGCGTTTTGCCAAGGTTCACTTCCAAGAAGCGCTTGAGCTGATAGCCAAACATGGCAGGGTCGGGCGTAAGGACCTAGCAGACAAACTCCGTATAGGGGAAGGCAGCATGCGCACAGTCCTCAACCAGCTGAAAAGACAGGGGTTAATCACATCATCGCGCGTCGGACATTCTCTCACCGACAAGGGCAGGCGCGCTCTTGGCCAGCCATTTGAGTTTGTCCAGGTAGACGTCGGCGGTCTGGTCGTGGGAAAGGTCAGCGTTGCGACCATAGTCAGGGGCGCCGCTACTAGGGTAAAGCGGGGCATAGAGCAGCGTGATGAGGCGATCAAAGCGGGAGCTCAGGGCGCAACCGTGCTCATATTTGATAAAGGTAGACTCAAGTTCCCAGACGATTTTTTAAAAATAGAAAATGAGACGAGTAATATGCTGGTGAAGGCCCTCAGCCCCCGTGATGGAGATGTCATCGTAATCGGTACTGGTGAAGATGCAATTAAAGCGGAGAGAGGGGCATTGGCCGCCGTGAAGTCACTGGCGAAATAAACTACCACGATACGACCTCGTAACTGAACTTGATGTTGTCTCCACCACTCAGCTCATAGCTTCCTGCACCTACTGGCCCCAGTTCCCAAGAAGCCGTGTTCTCCTGCAGAATGTACCACTGCCAATACTTGCTCGCTGCCGAGTCTTCGCTGACACCGTCGATAGAGACCACGTACTCGCCGAGACCGACATAATACCTTGTCTCAACCGTGGCAATTTTCTTGAAAGCGTTCAGAACTGTACTCCCCTTAGCAAGGTGCACTGTCGTTGCCCTGCCGACATTATCCCCGTAATCGATCGTTGCCCCGACCTCAACTGTCATGAGCGTTGATTCCATCTCCCTGAAGCGTGATTCTAAACTGTCGAGACGAAAAGCAGCGTACACTGCAACTCCCGCCGAACATAGCGCGATGATTAGCGCAATCGCGAGGATCGCTTGTGCATTTTCTTTCAGTTGATCACCTCCGTCATCTTGTTTGATTCCGAACTCTAACCTGCCTATCAGCCAAAACTGCCACCTGGACCGGAACCCTGACTTTAGCCATTAACTTGCCTAACCCGACCAAGGGGGGGACGAATATAAGTGAGGAAAGGTGGTACAGCGTGAAGGGTATCTGGGCCATGAAGGACGCTAGCACCCCCGCTCCTGTAATGAGAGACCATCCTATTACTCCGGTGTAGATATCGAATACGAGTATGGCAGCCGCCGCGGTGAGCGTTGTGCGCAACACCAATTTTTTGAATTTGTCAAACATGGAAAGCTTGTTGCGCATGCCCATCAACCAGCATAAGACAAAGCCGGACCATGTGAAGACAAAGATTGAGCGAAGCCCCCAGAAAACTAGGTCTGTTATGGCGATTGCGACCAGCACCAGCAGGCCGAAATATCTGGTTGTCCTCCGCCAGAACTTAGTCGGACCGAGGTAAAGCGAGAAGGAACCCACGACGACCAGAGTCGGGATTATCAACTCGACGTTCGCAGGGAGGATCCCGTTCAGGTAAAGCAACTTGCTTACGCCAGCTAGCACTATCGCGATGAGGACGAATATCTTGAACCTCTTTGACAACACTTCCGTAGGGGTTCTGCCGCCCCATATCCTCTCCGCGATTTTCCTGAGCAAGTTCTCCTCACGTTGGATATATTATCCAACGTTAAAAAGGTTGCCGTGCAAGAATCCGCTAAAAGCGTCAACCTAGCCTGCCGAGCTTACGCTGCTTGATCCTGCGCATCTTCCGCCGCATCCGTTTTCTTACCCACTTCCAGCGCATGCGACGTTTCTTTTTCCACTTTCTAGGACGCTTTCCCATGAACGTCACCGACTCCTTTGTGTTGTGCTACAGGGCTAAAAATCTTACTCAATTTAAATTTACGAACTCATTTCTTGGCCATAAAACAGCGCAACAGAAATAATTCCTCGAATGGCAGTTTCTCGCGTACGACGTTTACCTGAAAACCAATCCTTTTCAGGGTTTCAAGAGTTTTTGATATGTCCGACAGAGACGACTGAACAAATAACGCTCGACCATTTGGTATCAGATGGTCCGGCAGCTCATGCAAAAATCTATCTATTACCGCGCGTCCATCCGGCCCCGCCTCCCAAGCTCTGTCCAGCGGTCCAGCAATTTCTTCGCCTAGCTCGACTGGCAGGTAAGGCGGGTTGAAAATTATAAGGTCAAAACGTTCTCCGGCGATGGGCTCGAAAAGGTCTCCGGCACGAAATTCTATGCGGTCGGAAACGCCGTGCATCTCGGCGTTGGCGCGGGCACATTCAATTGCCGCCGGATTTGTATCCGTCGCCACTACCTTGACCCTGGCTCGAGCCGCCAATATGGCCAACATACCGCAGCCCGTCCCGAGTTCTAGGACTAGCTCGCCTCCTCGGACATCCAAGTTATCGGCGAGTAGGAAAGTGTCCTCAGCTGGTTCATACACTTCCTCTGTGACCTTGAATTCATGCTTCCTGTAGAAGATTGTTTTCACGCGCCCACGGAGTTCACTTGTACGTTTAAGAAAAAACATTGTTGGAGATACACACAATGGTTTAAAATGCTGACGCGCGATGTTCTATATGAAAGTGAGTACATGCCTAAAGTAGTAAAAAAGGGAATTTCGCTTTTGGGCCCTGCAGCGTTTTACATCGGTTTGTTGATAGTTTTGGGGACGGCGTTCATAGCACCGTCCGGTTGGCTCTACGTTGGACTGGCGGTGCTTGGAGTAATCGTCGGTCTGCTGAACATAACAGCTGAACAGACCGCTCCATTCTTGCTTGCATCGATTGCCTTCATCGTCACGGCTACTGGTATGCAAGGATTAATCACCACAACGATAGGAGCAGGAGCAATTCCGATAGAATTAACTCGGTTGGCAGCAAACATAACAGTGTTCGTTGGTTCGGGAGCGATGCTCATTGCATTGAGGGCCATTTACGAGATGGCGAAGAGCAGATAAGACCCTGCTCTTCCCTTTTTCTTTTCTATTCATGTCCGAGAAGCTGCGTCTGCTGGTTCTTGCGGTTTGGGCTTACCATCAAACCCACCTAAGATCTTCATCGCCTTTCCGATCTTGGCCCCATGCTTCCACCTGTAGTAAATCGGGTAAAGCAGGGCCGACGCCAGCCATACCTTCCTGTGGAAATCCTGGCCCCAGACGTTTATGTTGTGCCTCCAACATGTCGCGAAGAA
>CAYMXQ010000004.1:9282-12081 GCA_964394495.1 Hadarchaeota archaeon (SeqCode) | reverse complement strand
CCCCAGTGCTGTTCGCTGAGGTGGCGAAGGTCAACCTGCCGTGCCGAGCTGAGCAGACACTCCTCCTCCGATGTGAAGAAGAGCGGCACGTAGAAGATTTCCGATCCCCACAAATCGTCGACGAGCTCCATCGTCGCTATCGTGTCATCCTCGCGCTCCTCCGGGAGCCCGACCACTAGGGTCGCGAGCGGGCAGATGTCGTTATCGTTTAGGATGCCGACAGCCTGATTGACTATATCTGGCCAATCCTTGACGTCCAATGGCAACGCTTTGCCCTTCATGTGTTCCTCCATCAACCTGACGCTCCCCGTCTCGATCCCGACCTCCACCGACGCCACTTTTCTGCCGTGGCAATGCCATCTCCCCTTCTCCACCAGCGTCGGCGCTATTTCCTCCACCATCTTCGGATCGTATACCACTGGTGAGAGCGCGGCGTGAGCTGGCTGCAAGTACTCGACGCCCTCTATCTTTCCGACCGTGGTGACGAGTTCGACGACGGCCTCCCGGTTCGGCGCAAACCGCTCACGGTGTTCGTAAAGGAATAGGTCCTCTGTCTGGAGCACGATCATCTTAGAGCCAGCGCGGGCGTTCAGCTCGGCCTCTTTTTTAATCTTCTCCAGCGGAAAACTGTAAAACGTGCGCATGGTCGGTGAGCAGAACTGGCAGCTCTTCCCGCAGCCCCTGGTTATCTCGGTGACCCCGAACAGAGCGGGTTTGGTTATTGTGGGTATTTCCTCCATCTCCGGTTTTTCCGTGTAGATGACCCTCGGCAACTCCACACCGTCCACGGCATTTTGAAATATCTCAGGCGCTGCGCTGTCGGCTTCGCCGATTATCACTGTGTCGATGTTGAACTCATCCTGCATGTTCCCCCGAGGTATCTGCCAGGCGCCGGATCCGCCGACGATTACTCTGTAACCACGTTTCCTTTTCCTCATGACAGGATGATTCATCAGGTACCTGAACTCGTCCGCCGCAATCGGCTCCCTGCCAATCCCGACGAGCGATGTGTAAGTGCGGCTGACGAAACCTATCCCGAGGGGGTCCATCGTGGAAACGCCGATGACTTTTGTATTCAGGCCGACGAACTTATCCAGGTTTTCGGGGGTGCACGTGACGACGTTTTCCTCTCCGAATTTTTCCCCCAGCAACGCCTCTACTTTTCTCAGTCCGTACTGTGCGAACTTTGCGCGCCCGTTTTCATCGCTCGGGGTTATGGGATACCAGTTCTTCCTCAGAAGCCGCCTCGGCACGATTTTCGACGGAAACCCGCCCGTGAATGCTGTGAAAGGGTTTAGGTTGAAATCGCTCATCTCCACCAGGGAGCCCGTCAATACTATCGGGACACCTGCCGTCTGCCCCTCGCTTTTTTCTCCACCAATCCGTTTTACCGTGGACACCAAAGTTGACAACATGGCTACCGACTCATTTTAGACCAAGCCCGATTTCTTTATTTCTTTCTTAATTAACTAATCTTGCGGGACTATATTTCAGCTGGTTTGCCTCGGTCCATGACCAGCTCACCGTCGACGAAGACCTGCCCGTGCCGCATGTCTTTGATGAGGTCGAGGTGACTAGAAGCCTTGTTCTTGCCATGGTAAGCCCCTCGGTTGTTCCCTATTGCAATGTGGGCAGTACCTAAAATCTTCTCGTCTATTATTATGCTACCACCCGTGTAAGCGGCTCCAGGATTCGTGCCTATCCCTAACTCCCCGATGCGGTCCTTCTCACCCGTGTTTGCCCTGAGGAAGCCCGCAAAATTCTCCACGCCGCGCTCAGCCGAGTAGCTCACGACCTTCCCGCGCTTGAACTTGAGCCTAAGTCCCTCAAGTTTCCCGAAACCGGGGATGGCCACTTTTTCGAACGATATTTTCCCCTCGGCGCTTGTCTCGAGCGGCGCGATGAACACCTCCCCCGCAGGGATGTTGACGCCGACATCGCCGCGCGAAAGGTCCTCGTCCGAGATCACGCCATCGTCGACCAGCGCCGGGCGACCCTTTATACTAAAACTGAGGTCCGTGCCATCGTCCGCGGATATCCTGACTTTGTCCTTCCCAGCGAGCGCATTTCGGTAGAACCTGCAGAGTTTTGGCAATTCCCGTCCGTACGTCCTCCGGATGCTGTCGAAAAAGATTTCCCTGAACCGCTTGACGGGGCAACCGTAATCGTGAGCCGCCCCCGGTATCGGCCAGCCGAAGTACGCCCATCTGGTCCGCCTCCTGTCGACGATCTCGTGGAGCTTCTCCCTAACCGGCGCGGTGAGTTTGATCTTATTCGTGAGGCCCCTCGCCCAGTTAGGCTCGTCCTCCTCCCCTATGAAAATAGAAACATCCGCCCGTTTCGCTATAGCCTCCCCGAAAGGGCTCATCTCGCGCAGGGAGCTATCCGGTGCAAGCAGGTACTTGAGCTTCTGCCTATCGGAAGAGTACCCAAGCAAAAGTGTGTGGGCACCTGCCCTCCAGCACTCCTCCTCGACCTTGTAGACGAATTTTTCGCAGCTCGAATCAGTGTTGTTGTAGAGAATCCTGACCGCGTCATAGGAACCCTTCGGCTTTCTACCTATCCGCATAGAACGCTTGACGAACGCCCTCGCTATCAAGCCCATTTCTTTCGTGGAGAGTTCCGACACCTGCCCACCACTTACTCATGGCTCAGCGGATGTAGCTCGGCTCTTCCTCCCAAACTCCCGGGAGCTTGGGCAAGTGAGATCTGAGTTTCGGAAAGTTCACAGCGTGATTTTTGAGCTCCTCTAAGTCCATATTCAGCCCCAATATCGAGTTCAAAGCCCGTAGGACGGCC
>CAYMXQ010000004.1:1336-9272 GCA_964394495.1 Hadarchaeota archaeon (SeqCode) | reverse complement strand
GGGACGGCCTCGCTCGCTCTGACATCAAGCAGGCCGCCTTTGGTGACGCCCAGCAGACAGAAACCCTTCATTCCTCTCTCAGCCGCCAAAGCCGGGAGCAATCCGTTCATGCCCACGACCATCCCGCCGTCGAGGAGTACCACTCCGTGATCGTCCAGCAACTTCGTCGTCTTTGAGTCAGATGCTGCCCCGACCACTCCGACCTTGCTTTCGTTTGGTGAGACGACGTAAGCAGCCATCGTCGCAACAGTTTCAACCCCTCTTTTTTCCGCGAAGTCCAAGACCTCCCCAGTCAGCATGTACTGACCTGAGGGTGTGGCCGCTTGGGCATCCGCAGTCGCCAAAATAAGGTCCTTCTTAGAACCCTTAGGTCTGGCGTGGAAGAAATCCATCTTGAGCGTCTTGAGAGCGCCATCCTCCTGGATAGCCCACTCCGGGAAGTACTCGGAATAAAGCTCTGCGAACTTCGCTGCCTTTAGCTTGTTGATTAAATACTCCACCGAGAGCTTGCCGATATTCGCTATGCCGGGCAAACCGGCGATGAGCACAGGCTGCTTGAGCCGAGGTCGCCCAAGATATTTGACTTGAGTCATCGTTAAAGATACAGGAGCCTCTGATTTAAGCTTCACGGTGAAAATTGTCCTGATCTTATGGAAGCCCTGCCGATTTGCGACGGCGAGATTCGGGTCCTTCCGCTCGCGTTCGAGAGCTTTGGGGTCCGGAGCATGGCGACCCTGGTGGAAACGGATGACATCAGGCTTGTCATAGACCCAGGCTCTGCTCTAGGGCCCAGGTTTAACCTGAGCCCGCACGAGCGGGAATACGTGGCGCTGGCCCGCTCCCGCCAGCTGATAATCGAGGCGGCTCGCCGCGCGGATGTGCTCACAATAAGCCACTACCACTTCGACCACTACGTGCCGAGCTTCGAGGACTGGACTTGGACGTGGAGCTCCCCCGAACTCGCCGAGCGCATATACCGGGGGAAGCTGGTCCTCGCGAAGGACATAAGCTCTAACATAAACCTGAGCCAGCGCAAGCGTGGCTACATGTTCAACAAGCTCAACTCAAAAATTGTCGATAAAATAGAGGTGGCGGACGGAAAAAAGTTCGAGTTCGGACGGACAACCCTCGAGTTCTCTAAACCCGTGTTCCACGGCACCCGTGACTCGCAACTCGGCTACGTGCTGATGCTGACGGTGCGGACGCCTGGGTGCACGTTGGTCCACGCATCAGATGTGCAGGGACCAATCGACGAGGAAGCGCTACGCTTGATATTGGAGCAGCATCCGGACATGCTCGTGAGCGGGGGCCCTCCCCTCTATCTCAAAGGCTTCAAAATCGACGAAGGGAGCCTCACCAAAGCACTCGAAAATATGGTGAAGGTTGTAAGAGAGGTACCGCTGACCGTGATCGACCACCACCTATTGAGATCGCTCGACTACATGGAGTACCTGCGACCCGTTTACGCCGAGGCTGAGAAGAGAAAGCATCGGGTGCTATCCGCCTCGGAGTTCGTCGGCCAGGCGCCCATGCTCCTCGAGGCGATGCGGAAGGAGCTCCACTCGCAGGAGCCGACTGACAAGAAATGGTACGAGCGCCTGGAGAAGGGTGAGCTCAAAGAAGGTCTCGAATAACTAACAGATGCCCCTGCTGAAATGCCCAGTCGTATATCCCTTTCTTATTTTGCTGTCGTCGAATGGTTCAAGATTCAAGATTTTGCGGTAGATCCGGACGAACTTGTCGACGTCATTTTCCACGTCTATGTAAAAGAATTTTGCGCCGGCCCTGACGTAACCGCGAGCTTTGTTGAACAATCCCAGTTGTTTGAAATTTAGAACCTCAGTCATGCCGTTGTTCTTCCTCACCCTGAAATGCCTCCCCTCACTGTCGACAAGCTCCGGGGCTCTCAATCTCTGCCTACTATTCATCAGGACAATATCTCCATGTACAAAAACGATGAAGCGCTTGTTTTTCAGCGCGGTCACTTCATCAAAATTCAATTCCGGCGATATGATGGGTATGCCGCGATAACAATTCAGGTCCACATCGTTGAAGCAGTTCAACGAATAGTCCAGGTGGATTTCACGTCCGTCCAGAAGATCCAGCAGTCCCCTGTTCCCGACCAGAACGCCGTCCGGGCCCACCTTTTTTATTTTATCCGCGACTTCGACCAGCTGTTTATCGGAAAGTATTCTTGGCGTGTACAAGAAAAATCTGGAGTGACTCAACAAGTCCCTGACTTCATCGCAATCGTCTTTCAATACGTCGTAGTAAATAACGTCGGCTTTCGCTTTATCGGCGGCTCGGGCCGACTTTTTGTTGCGTGCATTCGCGAAGATTTTGACGCCAGACTTGTTCTCAACTGGGTCGAAATGCGGGAGGGCTATCTTAGTCAGCCTAATATCGGCTTCGACCGGTTTTATCTCATCGCCCAGTTCGAACCTCATGTCCACGGAAGACGTCTTGTAAACTGGGTCCCCGTCCCGCGCTCCTCTGGTGCCTATCTCAACCACGTCTCCGTCGAATGCTGCCTTGACGCTCTCGCCGTCTTTGACGATTTTTTTCACCGTATAGCCCGTCACCGCGTCTCCGATCCAGATGCCAACTCCGTCCCCCAGCTTGAGGTCGGCTCTCAGTTTCAACTTCCCTCCCCTGAAAATCCCGAGAAAGATGCCCCTGTTCATAGGTTTCCTCGAATCGACGACATTGTCGCTGAAACCGAACCCTGTCGTGAATTCCCTGTTGAACACCAGCTTTAGCTCATCGATATCCTTCTCATCGACGGAAAATCTCCCAGCGTAATGCGCATCGATGTATTTCCTGTATATGCGAGAGACTGTGGCGACATACAGCGGGCTCCTCATCCGTCCCTCGACCTTGAAAGCAGCGACCCCCGCATCGACCAGCTCGGGAATCTTAGGAAGCAGGCAGAGGTCCATGGTGCTGAGCAGGTATTTGTTGTTGTACATCAGTCTGCACGGCTGAGCGCACAGTCCCCTGTTCCCGCTCCTTCCGCCAACGAGCGACGAGAACAGGCATTGTCCGCTGTAGCTGAAGCACAACGCGCCATGGACGAACACTTCCGTACCGTACTTCTTGGAAATCGATGCTATCTCCTCAATGGGTAGCTCTCTCGCGAGCACGACGCGGTCGATGTTTGAGGGTATCGAGTGGCTGTTCACCGTGGTCGCCTGCGTTGAGAGGTGTATTGCCAAGTCTGGGAAGTTTTGTTTTATCAGCGAGATGAAGCATGGGTCCTGTACGAGTATGGCGTCTGCCTTCGCCGAATACGCGACGTCGATCAACCTGAAATATTCCGCGAGTTCGTCGTTCTTTACCAGCGTGTTCAACGCGACGTAAACCCTGACATTTCTCCTGTGGCAGTAATCGATGGCGCCGAATATGCCCTTCTCGTCAAAATTGTCCGCGGACCTCCTCGCGTTGAACTCCTTAAAACCTAGGTATACTGCGTCCGCTCCGTTGTTTACCGCGGCCCTGAGGCACGATTCGTCCCCTGCGGGGAGCAGCAACTCTACTTTTTGCATAGTCTGAGGTGACCTCACATGCGCTCTGGAGCGACTATTCCCATCAACTCGAGCGCGTTACGCAGTGTAATGCGGACGTAGTCCACCAGGTGCAAGCGAGCGGCCTTGAGCTCAGCCGTCTCAGCTTCTATGACAGGTGCCGCTTCGTAGAAAGTGTTGAACGCCATGGCTAGTTCTGACGCGTACAGGGCGAGCATGTGGGGCTGTAACTTCTCACCTGCCTCTCGGACCACCTCCGGGAACCTGGACACGAGTTTTACCAAGCGCTGCTCCTGTGGCAGCTTGAAGACATCACTCGGGTGCTTCCCGCCCCGGCGCTTCGCCTTACGCAGTATGCTGCATGCTCTGGCATGTGAGTACTGCACAGCTGGTCCACTGTTCCGGTCGAAGTTGAGTGCGTCCTCCCACTTGAACACTATTTTCTTCTCAGGTGATGTACTGAGCAATGAATATCTTACCGCGCCCACTCCCACGAACTCCGCCGCATCGCGCTTGAACTGCTCGCTCTCCTTAGGAGCATGCTCGTCCACCACCACGCGGGCCCGGGCCACCGCCTCCTCGGTTACATCGTCCACGGAGAACCCGACCCACGTCCCCTTTCGCCCGGAGAACCTGCCGCTAGGTAGCCAGACATGCTCGTACGCGAGATGGCGGGAGTTCTGGGATTCCCGCCCTAGCCCCAGGACCTTGAGCGCGGCGAAGACGACCTGCTGAGGGAACCTCTGCTCGGTCCCGACGACGTTTATCACATTATCTGCGTGCCCGAACCTGGCGACGGGTTTACCACGCTGTGCTGTGCTATAGGTCTTGGTGCCGTCCGGACGCTTTGAGTGGAGCTTGAACTTTAGCCCGGCCTTTGTCTTCCCAAACTTCCATAGCTGGTAAGCTATGTCGCGCGTGGTGTAGACCGCCGTGCCGTCTGAGCGGACGAGGACTTTGTCTTCGATTCCGTAATCAGCAAGCCTCAATACCAACGTCCCGGCACGTTCGCCCGTCCCCTCGACCACATTGGGCTTCCCCTTGAGTCTCTCGAGGGATTCTCCGAATATCCCTGAGCGCGCGATGTCGCTCTCCCAGACCAGCAGATCGTAAATCACGCCCAAGCGGTCGGTTGTCTCCAGGTTTGACTCCACGCAGCGCTCCGCCAGGCGTCTCGCCATCGCGACCCGCCTGCCCTTACCGCGCTCGAGCTCTGCGAGGATCCCCCTGACCTGTCCGTCAAGTTTGGCGTCCTCCCCCAAGCGTCGGTGCATCTCCGCGTAAATGAGCCCAAGCACGTGGTCGAACTTTGCCTTTGGCTTGCGCTTGATGAGCTTGGTGGCTAGAAGGGTTTCCCCAACTTGGCGCCCCATGTCGTCTATGTAGTTCTGGACCTCCACCTGATAGCCGAGCGCTTTCAAGACCCTAGCCATGGTGTCCCCGATTACCGCGTTCCGGCCGTGTCCGATGTGGAGGGGCTTTGTGGGGTTGACGCTTGTGTGCTCGATTACAACCTTCTCCTTTTTGACCTTGAGGTGACCGTACTCATCATCGGATTCATCGACCGCCCGTAGCGTTAGCTCGGTCAACTTTGGCATGTCAACGAAGAAGTTCAGATAACTGCCGGAGACCTCCACGCGCAAAATCAATCCAGGTGTCTTAATCACCTTTGAGAGCTCAACTGCAAGCCACGTGGGTGCCTTGTGAAGCGACTTGGCGAGATCAAAACAGATGGTCGATGCCATGTCCCCCATTTTTGAATCGGGTGGGACTTCCAATGTGTCCTCGAGCGGCCTCGGCGGTTTCCACCCCAGTGTGGAGAGCGCAGCCTCAATCGCTCGGCACACGTCTCGTTTGAATTCGCTCCATGGGTTGGCCGTCATTGTCTCCAAAATCCTGTCGGCGCAGTCCAATAAGCGTTTTACTGCGGGTATCAACTAACTCTTTGGGGTACCATGCTGTTGCACGTTGGCATTGACGATACGGACTCTAAAGAGGGCATGTGCACGACTTACGTCAGTGCTGTCGCCATCGACCGCCTTAAGGCTCAAGGCATCGAGATTTACGGGCCCCCAAAATTAATCAGACTCAACCCGAACTGGAAGCTCAAAACAAGGGGAAATTGTTCAACTGCTTTCACAGCGAAGGTACAGGAGAACTTGGCTCCTGCGGTCAAGGAAACGGTGCTGAAAACCGTCCAAGAACTGGCTGAACTCCGCGTCGAAACTACCAACCCTGGAGTGGTTTTTTACGTGGGCGAGAGGATTCCGGAGGAGCTGAAAGCGTTTTCAAAGAAGGTTGTTCAGGATATCGCCACAATCGACGAGGCCGAGGCGCTTGCGCGTGAAATCGGGGCTGAGGTTCACAAATTCAAGCTCGGCCGCGGCATCATCGGTGCCCTGGCCGCAATTGGCAATACCCTCGAACACGACTCGACATTCGAACTAATTGCATACCGCGTACCAGAAAATCGAGGAAAATCTAGGAAAATAGATGCTATTTCGGTCGCTGACATGGATGCAAAGACTTCCCCGAACACATTTGACAACGTTGACCCTGCCACCGGCGAAATCCGGATCACACCACACACCCCCTGCCCGATTTTCTATGGTATCAGAGGGGAGAGCCAAAAAGCCGTGGAAAAAGCCCACACGCTCGTGAAGGCGTTGGAACCAATTGAGCGCGTGATGATTTACAGGACAAACCAGGGCACGGACGAGCACCTGCGCAGGGTGAGTATCTCCGAGGCGAAGCCATACTGGTCTGTCATTGTGGATGGTGAAGTTTGCAAACCGCCACGTGTTATCCCGGGCGGCCACGTAATCTTCAGAATCGGGGGTGGTACTGGAGAAATCGACTGTGCAGCTTACGAGCCCACACGCCAGTTCCGGGAGATTGTTAAAAAATTGATCATCGGGGACCAAGTGCGAGCCTATGGCGGCGTCAAGGAGAAACCGCAGCTGCCTCTGACCATCAACCTCGAGAAGATTGCTGTTTTAAAACTAGTACCAGTTCTCAGAAAGGAAAACCCTGTGTGCCCGAGCTGCGGTAAACGAATGAAGTCAGAGGGGAAGGGAAAAGGGTACTCTTGCGAGAAATGTAAGAAGAGGGCCCCTGCGGACTCTGCGAAAATGGTCGCGATGAAGAGGGGGGTTGATTTGGGCGCATATGAAGTCCCTCCCAGGGCCCGGAGGCACCTTGCTAGGCCTCTGAGCCGTGAACTTCGCGTCAAGTTACCGGCACGGGAATTTTAAGCCGGACAGGTGCAATGTGATTTATAGGAGAAAACCAAACATCAAACGAGGGTTGGGCTTGCAGGTACATGTTGAGGTCAACTACATTTCCGCCGAGCGGTTCTGGGACCGGAATCAACCGTCCCCGCAGGGCGTCCACATCTCAACTAACGTCAACATCGTTGGTTTAGAAGCTAGGGCTGAGAAGCTCGTGGCACCGTTTATCGTGACGATTGGCTATACGCCGTCAATCGCGCAGATAAACATCAAGGGGCAAGCGTTGATATCTGGAACATCCGACGAGATAGGAAAAATTCAAGAAAGTTACAAGGACAAGAAGGCGCCCCCACCAATGGTCCTCCAGGCCATAACCAACACCTCGCTGATAGAGGCGACGATAGTTTCTAGGTCTCTTAACATCCCGCCGCCGGTCCCGCTGCCTACCATACAGCAGCAACAGAAACCGGATAAGGAGAGGCCCAGCTATGTCGGCTGAAGTGGCATACAGTCCCCCTGTTCCACAGCAGGTAACGGAACAGCCGAAGCACTTCGCCACCATGTTGATAGGCATCATTCTCATCGTCTTCGGAGCCATTCTGATAAACCAGGGTATGAACGTGGTCCAGACCTCCGGCGCCCTGATGATGGGGGTTGGACTGCTTGCGGCCGGCGCCCTGTTGGTGTTCGCCGGGGCCAGCCGTATCTGGCCAGCAAAACCAGCGGTCGACGTAGGGATGATAATAGCGGGGATAGTGCTTTTGGTCCTGAGCGGCGCCCAGCTCGTCGCCAACTGGGGAACAGCCATGTACGGGATAGGGCTGACGATATTGGGCATCATCATGATCGTGGTCGGTGTCCAGATCGCGAGGCAGGGCTGGAAGAGATACATCAAGAAATAGATGCAAAACCCGGAGTGATGTGGTAGCCCCGCCCGGATTCGAACCGGGGTCGCGGGCTCCAAAGGCCCGAATGCTTGGCCGCTACACCACGGGGCTCCAGTTAGGATTGTTTCTTCAAATTATTTATACTGGCGAAGCCTACGCTCAATGGAACAAAAGGAGACTAAAAAATGGCGAAAGTTTTAGGCAAAATGCTGTGCATTGGGATTGTAGTGCTATTGATGGCCGCGACCGTCTCATTCGCCGCGGCGGAAACATCGACAGGACCGAGGGTATATCA
>CAYMXQ010000004.1:0-1326 GCA_964394495.1 Hadarchaeota archaeon (SeqCode) | reverse complement strand
GACGAGAGATCGGCAGACCAAGCAAACGCAAGGCCTTCCAAACCGGGCAAGCCCCCTGTTGGACCACAGCCTAATCCATCCGTGAACAAGTGGGCTGTCGTGATAGGCATCTCAAAATACAGTGGTGGAAATAACCTACTTTACCCGGATGACGATGCAAGAGACATGTACAACTATCTCCTGGCCAAGGGCTACCCTGCGGGCAACATAAAGCTGCTGCTGGATAAAAGTGCCAAGGCCAGCGCGATAATATCTGCGATAGACTGGCTGAACTCCTGGGAGAACTCCGACTCGGAGGTCGTGTTCTTCTACAGCGGGCATGGCAGCACGTACGACGGTTACAACGACGGTGACACGGAGTACACTGACGAGGCCATAGTGTCCACTGACCTGTATCTAATACTCGACGGGCAGCTGAGGCAGAAGTTCTCAAAGTTCTCGTCCTCGAAGATCTCGTTCATCTTCGACAGCTGCTTCTCTGGCGGCATGGACGACCTTCAGGGGAACGGGCGCGTGGTAATCGCAGCGTGCAGCGAAACACAGTATTCATACGACGGAACTCCGGAGCAACAGAACGGCGTGTTCAGCTATTACTACGTAGGCACGTCTAGCGCCGGTTTGCAAACTTACAACACGGTCGAGGGTGCGTTCGCATACGCGGAACCCTTAGCACGCGATTTCGTGGCGACACGATACGGTGCACAGATGAACCCAATAATGTATGATATGTACGCGGGCGACTGGACCTTCTGATCCAGCTCGCCTTTTTTTTAGATTTGGACAAGGCATTGTTCAGTTATATTATGAATATTTCCAAGTGGTGCTAATGGACATATCCTAAGTTTTTTAGTAGCGGGCCCGGAGGGATTCGAACCCTCGATCTGCCGGTTAAGAGCCGGCTGCTCTAACCAGACTGAGCCACGGGCCCCGAATTGATTTATCAAACCCTAAATTAAGTGTTTACGATACCATGCTGGTCTTTATCGGCCTTGGCTTACACGGCGAAGGAATATCGCTTCAAGGGCTTCAGGCGACAAAGGAAGCGGATGTCGTCTACGCTGAGCTATACACGAGCCTTGTTCTTGGACTCGACTTAAATGAACTTGAACGAAAGATTGGCAAACCTATTCACGTCGTCGATCGAAAAACCGTTGAAGACCAGCCAGACGAAATCCTAAAAGCCGCCAAAACACGTAAAGTGGCTTTACTAGTCCCAGGCGACCCGATGGTGGCAACAACCCATGTCGACCTACGCCTTCGTGCTGCTAAATCTGGAATAGAAACAAGAGTGGTGCATGCCGCATCAATTACCTCAGCTGCAGCCGG
>CAYMXQ010000003.1:32097-38621 GCA_964394495.1 Hadarchaeota archaeon (SeqCode) | reverse complement strand
TGACCTCATCCTCCTTCATGCCCAGTAACGCGCCCAGTTGACGGTCGGAGAATCCCATCCTCTTCGCACTTTTCATCAGCTCAGGCCCGACATCACGAGACTTCCCCTTGAGTTTCTCTTCCATCTCCAAAACGTTCTTGAGCTTCCACAGGAACCATGGGTCGATCCAGGTGAGCTTGTATATCTCATCGACGCTCATACCGAGCTTGAATGCGTCCCTTATGTAGAAGATCCTCTTGTCGGTCGGGTGCGCTAACAAGTCCTCGAGCCGCTTCCGGTCCGTGATCTGTTCCTTCCCGCCGTCCAATCCGTACCTCCCTATCTCGAGCGAACGCACTGCCTTTTGCATGGCCTCTTCGAACGTCCTCCCTATGGCCATGACCTCTCCGGTTCCCTTCATCTGGGTGCCAATCACGTGGTCCGCCTCCGGGAACTTGTCAAAGGGCCAGCGTGGAATCTTAACGACTATGTAATCAATTGTGGGCTCGAACGAAGCCGGCGTATCCTTTGTGACCGGGTTCGGAATCTCGTCGAGGGTCATCTCCAGCGCCAACTTCGAGGCGATCCTAGCAATTGGATAACCTGTGGCTTTCGATGCGAGCGCGGATGAACGGCTCACCCTTGGATTGACCTCTATCACATAATATTCAAATTTCTGGGGGTTCACCGCGAACTGGATATTACAACCACCGTTCAGCTTGAGGGCCCGGATAACCTTCAGCGACGCCGACCTCAGAGTTTGATATTCGTAGTCGGAGAGGGTCTGGGTTGGAGCCACCACGATGCTGTCGCCGGTGTGAATCCCCATCGGGTCCAAATTTTCCATGCTGCAAATCGTGATGCAGTTGTCGACGCAATCCCTCATGACCTCGAACTCTATCTCCTTCCAGCCCAGCACGCACTGGTCCAACGCTATCGTTTTGTTCATGCTGAGGGCCAGCCCCCTCTTCGCGAGCTGTGTCATCTCTTCCCGGTTGAACGCGACGCCTGAACCGGTACCGCCCAGACAGTAACTCGGCCTGCTCAGTATTGGGTACTCTAGCTTGTCTGCCGCGCTCAGGGCCTCCTCAACCGAGTGCACCTCGATCGAGAGCGGCATCCTCTCGCCGATACTGTGCACGAGGTCGTAGAACAGCTTCCTGTCCTCGGCCGCCATTATCGACTCAACCGGTGTGCCGATCACCTCCATGCCTACCTCGTCGATTACACCCATCTCCTTGAGCTGAACGGCGAGGTTGAGCCCCGTCTGCCCGCCCATAGAGGGTAGGAACGCGTCCGGCCTCTCCTTGCGTATTATCTCCGCGACGATATCGGGCGTAAGGGGTTCGACGTATACTGTGTCCGCCATGTCTGTGTCGGTCTGAATCGTGGCAGGATTGGAGTTGACCAGCACCACCTTCACGCCTTCCTCGTGCAGGGCCTTGCACGCCTGCGAGCCTGAGTAATCAAACTCGGCCGCCTGACCTATCACGACTGGGCCGGCCCCTATCACCAGGACTTTTTTCAGGTCTTTCCTCTTTGGCATGCTCTCACCTGTCCTCCATCATCTTTATGAACCGGTCGAAGAGGTACTGGTTGTCCCACGGACCCGGAGAATCTTCAGGGTGGTACTGCACGGAGAAAACCGGAAGTTCCTTGTGGTCTATCCCCTCGACTGTGCCGTCGTTGCAGTTGACCTTTGTGACCTCAAATCCCGTACCCTCCAAACTCTCTGGGTCGATGGCGAAGCTGTGGTTTTGAGAAGTTATGTGTACTTTTCCTGTATAGAGGTCTTTTACGGGCTGATTTCCGCCGCGATGTCCGAACTTTAGCTTGAAGGTCTTAGCCCCAGCAGCCAATGCCAAAACATGGTTGCCGAAACATATGCCCATCATCGGGTATTTCTCCATCAGTTGTTTGACGGTTTTATGCACGTATGTCGCGGTTGCTGGGTCTCCAGGACCATTCGTGATTAGGACACCATCCGGCTCCAACGCCTCTATTTCCTTCGCGCTCGTGCGCGCGGGTACGGCGACCAAGGAAACTTCGCGTCCGAGTAGGCTCCTGACGATGTTCATTTTTACTCCACAATCGATCAGCGCGACCTTGAGCTTCCCATCGGCTTTGAAGTGGGTTATCTCCTTCCTAGTCGTCTCAGCCACCAGATCCTGCTCTGAGATGCTTGGTTGCTTCCTGACCCTCTCCAGCAGCTCCCGGACATCCGGCTCCGGACCATCGTAAGTGACTAAGCCGCTCTTCATCGTGCCGCGTTCCCTAATCTTTATCGTAAGCGCTCGGGTGTCCACGCCCATTATCCCTGGGACATCGAACTCCTCCAGCAACGCATCGACCGTTTTGTTTCCCTTCCAGTGCGACGGATGCTCGCAAAGCTCCCTGACGACGAATCCCTCAACCCAGACCCTGTCGGATTCGAACCACTCCGGGTGGACGTTGTAGTTTCCTATCAATGGGTAAGTGGGCATCAGGATTTGGCCGTTATACGAGGGGTCGGTAAGTGACTCTGGATAGCCGGCCATCGCCGTGCTAAAAACGATCTCACCGAGGGATTCCTTCTCAGCGCCAAAACCGATTCCCTTTACTACCGTCCCGTCCTCGAGTACCAATATTGCCTTCCTTTTCAAGAAGCCCACCCAATATCTAAAGCACCTCATTTATAAGATTTTCGCATAAAAATTCGGGCCTAGGTGTGGTACAAAATGGACTATTTTTAATACCTCCGGACCGAGTACACAAGTGGGAGTATGACTCGAGTCGTCATAACAGTTGTTGGAAATGACCGGGTGGGGATAGTGGCGGCCATATCGAACGCCATCGCGAGGGCTGGTGCCAACATCGAGGACCTCACATCTTCGAGGCTTGAGGACAAGTTCGTCATGTTGATCGTCTGCGACGTGAAGAAGGGCAAGAGCTTTGACGAGCTGAAGAAGGCAGTTACCTCAACCGGGAAGAAAATCAGGATGAACGTGGTCGTCCAGAGGGAAGAGATATTTAAGGCGATGCACCGCGTCTGAGGTGATCCCCTGAAATTCGCGAGCGAAGAGATACTAGAGACTTTTAAGATGCTCTACATGGAGAAGCTGGACATCAGAGCGGTTACACTCGGTATAAACCTGCTCGATTGTATTGGCAGTAATACGCTGGGAACAACGGCCAACGTTAAGAAAAAAATAGGGAAAGTGGCGGCAGGTTTTACTGACGCCGTGGACTCCGTTTCAAACGAATTCGGAGTCTCGGTGACGGACAAGAGGATAGCAGTCACCCCTGTCTCCTTCCTCCTCGCGCGGTCCCCGACCGTCGAGAGCGCGGTCAGAATCGGCCGAGCGCTTGACGACTCCGCGCGTGAGGTCGGTGTGGACCTGATTGGCGGGTTCACAGCTCTAGTGGAGAAAGGAATCACGAAAGCCGATGATGCGCTCATGAAATCCCTTCCCACCGTTCTGAGTAGGACTTCTAGGGTCTGCTCAAGCGTCAACGTGGCAAGCACGAGGGCCGGGATAAACGTGGACGCAGTGAACATCATAGCGAGAAAAATCAAGGAAACTGCAGCTAAGACCAGAAAGCAAAACGGGGTGGGCTGTGCTAAACTGGTCGTGTTCTGCAACTCCCCCAGCGACAACCCGTTCATGGCCGGTGCGTTTCACGGCGTTGAGGAGGGGGAAGCAACGATAAACGTGGGGATAAGCGGCCCGAGCGTGATAAGGGCTGCGGTCGAGAGCTGTGATGGAAGCATAGACGAGCTGAGCGACTGCATAAAGCGCGCCGCCTTCAAGATGACTAGGGTGGGGGAGCTGATTGGCAGGGAGGTAGCCAAGAGGCTCGACCTGGATTTTGGCATAGTCGACACCTCCATCGCGCCGACCACTGCGGAGGGGGACAGCATCGCGGACGTGGTCGAGAGGATGGGAGTCGAGCGATGCGGGATTCCGGGCACGACGGCTGCTGTCGCCATGCTCGTGGACTGCATCAAGAAAGGAGGGATGATGGCCTGCACGAGGGTCGGTGGGCTGAGCGGCACATTCATCCCCGTGAGCGAGGACGCGGGCATGAACAGGAGAGTGAAGGAAGGTGTGATGACGCTGGAAAAACTGGAGGCCCTAACCGGCGTATGCTCCGTCGGACTGGACATGATATGCATCCCGGGGGACACCGACGAATCTATAATAGCTGGGATGATCGCCGACGAGGCTGCGATAGGGATAGTCAACGACAAGACGACGGCTGTTAGGGTAATCCCCGTACCGGGCAAAAGGGCGGGGCAAACTGTCGACTTCGGCGGGCTTTTGGGGAAGGGTACGATTATTAAAGTCACAAAGTGGAAACCTGCTAAATTTCTGTCGAGAGGTGGACAGATAAGCAGGACGATAAGGAGCGCGAAGAACTAATTTAGACGTGACTGATTGCGATAGACCGGATTATATCGCTGACATCCTCGCAGAAATCCGCCACGTTCTCCATGTTGTCGGTTATCTCCTTCAGAACGATCGAAGGACCTATGTCTTTGATCTTCTTGTACCAGATCAGCAGCTCCGGGGTCAGTTTGTCTGCTCGAAGGTCGTCTATCTTCTCTTCCAGCCTCTCCACCTCGTGTGATAGCATGACTGCCTTCTTAGAGTCCTTCGTGAGCGCGATGAACGTCTCATAGGTCTTGTTCGCGATGTCTTCCGAGTCCTTTGCGAATTCCCTCAGGGCCTCCTTCAGCTTCTCATGGAGTTTCTTCGGGTCGAGATAGTGCAGCTTCCTCGCGGCCGCCTTTGCGTTCGCGGCTATCTCGTCGGCGGTCATTGTGAGCCTGATTATTTCATCTCGGTGGATCGGGTGGAAAATACCCATCGCGAGCTCCTCCAATATCTTACGCTTGAGATCGTCGGCGGCGCGCTCGTTTTTGAATACCTCCTTGAACTCGGCGTCCACCTTTTTCATGTCGAAATCGCAAAAGCCTTGAACCGCCTTGCTCATCGCGATGACCTTCTCAGCGACCTTTTTGATGTGGGCATCGCATATCTCAAGAATTTTCCTTTCCCTAGCCTCGCCCATCCAGAGAAGTGGACCCTTCGCACTCACGTTATCACCATCACTTGACTAAACAACCAAAATAATCCCATGCTTATTAAAGTTACGGCGGGTATTGTCAGGACCCAGAAGACGAGTATCTTACCTGTCGTCTTCATGCTCACACCCCTCAACCCCTTCATCGCCAGACCGACGCCGATGATTGAACCTATGCTGCTGTGGGTGGTCGAGATGGGCATGCCGAAGCCCATGAGGAAGGTCGGCACAACCGTGAAAAGGAAAACGGTGATGGCGTTTGAGTACTCGGCTGCTGCCCCGCTCAACGGGTCTAGGCGCGTGACCTGGTAGGCGGCCGTGTTGATGACCTTATAGCCCCAAGTAAAGCCACCGATGACTAAGCCTACCGCCCCTATCGCGGCGAGCACGAACATTATCCCGATGGATGGTGGTCCTCCCAGTATTTTCTGCGTCGGGGTCACGAAGACGCCTGTCGCATTTGCCATGTCGTTTGCTCCGAAGGAGAGCGCTGAAAAACAGAGAGCTACGATGAGCAAGTAGCCCAGGGCCTGTGAGGACTCAAATTTGCCGTATACTCTCTTGAAAACATAAGCCGACATGGCCGAAAATATCAGCGCGATGATGAGGCTGGCGAAGATAGTCTCGAAAACACCCAACTTCAGTATTTCCTTGAAGACGGATACGGAGGTGACGAAACAGAGGAGATAAATGAGCGAATATATCAACGTTAAACTACTTCTTTCCCCGCTCACCCTCCTGAAATACGCCCTGAAAAAATAGAAAAGCCCGCTTGCCAGGAGAAGGGAGAGGACGGGGGACAGGACAAGACTTATGACGATTATGTTCAGCTTGTCCCAGTTTATCAGGGAAGAACATGCGATCAGACCGAAACCCAAGATGCCTCCAATGATCGAATGAGTCGTCGATACCGGCATGCCTTTCCAGGTGCTGAACGTCACCCAGATGCCGGCT
Organism: Hadarchaeota archaeon (SeqCode); assembly: GCA_964394495.1. Taxonomy (GTDB): domain Archaea; phylum Hadarchaeota; class Hadarchaeia; order Hadarchaeales; family Hadarchaeaceae; genus B75-G9. Next base: position 32,621 of record CAYMXQ010000003.1, on the reverse strand, counting down.
GAGAGGACCGCGGTGAAGCTCCCTACGGCCACCATCCCCAGACTGAGCTGGTCTCGTGGTATTATGCCACGATCAACCGTCTTCATCACGAACGGACCAAGCATAATGCCACCTACGGCAGCGAAGATTGCGAAGAGAATAAGCGCCTTCTTCATCGTTATCACCCCAGCACCGACTGCGCATTCGGTCGGGTTCGAGGCGTCGTTCGCCCCGAGGCACCATGCCATGTAAAAAGCTAGGATGATGCCGACTGCGTATATTAAAAGCTCTATCAACCTTACCCCTCAATTCAAAAGACTTGAAACCCCTGCCATATTAGCCTTTTGTCAACTAGACTAGGGGTGATGTTTACGGCCGCCAAAACTGCGCACCATTGCCTCATTTCAGGTAGCTTTTAAATCGGTGGAAGAATAAAGGAGAGGTGCTGAGGCAGGCAAATGAAAATAGCGCATCTGGCTTGGTAAGTCCTTCCTTCGTCGGGCCGCGAGAGCTCCAACTGCTAACGTCAAAGGTGCGACTCGCCG
>CAYMXQ010000003.1:19402-32087 GCA_964394495.1 Hadarchaeota archaeon (SeqCode) | reverse complement strand
GCATCGGGGGGCTTGCCACTGTAGTCACCAAAATGGCCGAGGAGACGGCGAAGCGCGGGCACGAGGTTCACGTATTCACAAGGTGGGCTGAGGGGCAGACCGACTACGAGTACATAAACGGCGTGAACTACCACAGGTGCAAGTTCGACCCCGGCGGGAACATCCTCGCATTCGCCCACAACATGTCCAAGGCAATGGTGGTGAGCATCCAGGAGACTGAGAGGTACAGGGGCAAGTTCGACATCATCCACGGGCACGACTGGCACATAGTGGACGCCCTCACTGACCTGAAACACATGGGGCGCCGGGTCGTGATAACATTCCACTCCACCGAGTACGGCCGAAACGGCGGGAGGTTCGGCGACTGGTGGGAGTACGGCGAGATATCTGGAAAGGAGTGGTACGGCGGGTACATCGCAGACAGGCTCACCACGGTCTCACATGCGATGAGGAACGAGCTCTCCTGGCTGTACAAGATACCTCCCGACAAGATAGACGTCATCCCGAACGCCGTGGAGCCGAAGGAGTACCAGCTTTGGATCGACCCGGGTAGGATCAAGGAGAAATACGGCATCCACCCTCTAGCCCCCACCGTGCTTTTCGTGGGAAGGGTGGACTACCAGAAGGGACCGGACATACTGGCGGAGGCGATGCCCCGCATAATCAACAACAGATGGGACGCGAAAGTTATCTTCGCGGGAGACGGTGGGATGAAGAGCCACGTAGAGCGCAAGGTCAACGAGCTGGGGGTCGGTCACGCGGCGAGGTTCCTGGGGCGCGTGCCGTTCTGGGCGCACCTGGAGCTGCTCAACGCGTGCGACATCGTCTGCATGCCGAGCAGAAACGAGCCGTTCGGGATAGTACTGCTCGAGTCCTGGGCGACCGGCAGGGCCGTCGTGGTCACGGATGTCGGCGGTCTGGGCGAGAACGTCGAGAACTTCGTAGATGGGGTGAAGATCTACGCCAACCCGGACTCGGTGGCCTGGGGGGTAAACTATCTCCTCAACTCGCCGGATGAGATGAAACGGATAGCGGCCAACGGAAGGGAAAAAGTAAAGAAATTCAACTGGACCTACGCGATGGAGAGCCTGACGAACACGTACAGCGCGGCCCTAAAATAAGCCTAGGATAAAGAACTTTGGACTATGGCAGTTATCTCCGCAAAACCGCCCAGTTCTTTGCCATTCCCCTTAGTGTCTTCAGGTCATCTCTATACTTTTTCCAAGAGGTTGTCCACAGCGCTTCTGCGTATGAGAGCGTTTTCATGCCCCCGGTGGGGATTACCATGTCTATCGCTCTCTCCGCTAGGGTTGAGTGATAACTGGGCGCTTCCAAGAATCTCTCCGCTATCTCTGGAAACGCATCTCTCGGCTCCAATCGATCTATTCGCCACGGCATTTTCTCAATATAGAATCCAAGTTGCTGGATAAAAACTTTACGACGCCTTTCTGACCGGCGAACGGGGGCAAGCCGTTATTAACCACGCTGCCGAAATCTACAGCGATGTTCGTCAAGTTCGTCAGGGACCCCATCCACGGCTATGTAGGCATGACCGAAGTGGAGAGGCGCATCGTCGACACCTGGCCCATCCAGCGGCTCCGCGAGATCAAGCAGCTCTCCATCGCGTATCTGGTCTACCCTGGTGGGAGCCACTCGCGTTTCACCCACGCACTCGGTACGATGCACGTCGCCGGGCAGATGGCAGAGGCGCTCAAGCGAAGCGTTGACATCTCCGACGACCAGTGGCAGCTCATCCGACTCGCCGGCCTCCTACACGACGTAGGGCACGGTCCATTCTCGCACTCCTATGAAGAAGTCTTGATGAAGCACAGGGGAATTAACCACGAGCAGATGGGCGAGGAGGTCGTGAAAAAGAGCCAGCTTGCTGACACCATCAAGGAGTGCGGCTTCAGTCCAGACGAGGTGACGGAGCTGGCGTTCGGAAAGAAGCCCAGGGGCAAGCGCTATCTTAACCAGGTGGTCGCGAGCCAGGTCGACGCGGATAAACTCGACTTCCTTGTGAGGGACTCGTACTTCACCGGCGTCGAGTACGGCCGAATAGACATAAGCCGTCTAGTCCAAGCGATGGACGTCCACGGCGAGGACATAGCCATCGACCTCAAGGCCCTATACGCGTTGGAGGCGTTCATGATCGCGCGGTACGAGATGTTCCTCGCCGTCTACTACCATCACGCGGTCCGGGCGGCGGAGATCCTGCTCCACAAGGCGATGGACTACGCGCACGAACTGGCGGGACTCACGACGTTCAAGGACGTCAATGAGTTCTTGAGGATGGATGATGCCTATGTGATGACCAAGCTGCGCGAACTCGACCCGAAGGAGTTTGGGGACCAGTCCGAACGGCTGCTCGCGGAGAAGGCGAAGACCATGATGGAGAGGTTGTACACCCGTGAACTGCTCAAACAGGCATACCAGCGCGACGTCCACATCCTCGACCCGTACGTGGCGAGGCTGCTCGGCGATGAAGCAGTGCGCCATCAGAAGGAGGCAGAGATAGCGAATCTCGCAGGCGTGGACCCGGAGGATGTGGTCGTGGATGTACCGACCCTGGACTCCATCCCTTACTACCCGAAGGAGATAGACCCGATGGAGGTACATGTTGTCAAGGTGACGGGTGATGGGAAAAAGGAACTCGTCCAACTCTCTCAATATTCGCGGCTGGTGAACGTGCTCAAGGGGTACATCGACATCATCCGCGTATACACCTCGCTCGAGCACCGGGGCAAGGTCGAACGCGCGGCTGCGGATGTGTTCAAGACCCTGCCATTCGCGGCGCAGATAAGCATGTGATCAAAGCACAGCGCTGACGAGCTTTCTCAGGTCGGCTTGCACTTCATCGCGAGGGCGTGAACCCTTTACGACCTTCAGCCCATCCTGCCTAGCTATGCGCAGGTAGCTACGGCGCACACGTTCTTGGAGCGCCATGTTTTTCTCGAATTCATCGAGCTTGGATAACCTAGCCCTAGAAAACGCTGCTTTGGTCGGGACATCGATCAGAATCGTCAGGTCAGGTCTCGGAGCGTACTTGTTTATCTTTCTTATCCAGTCTAGCGGAAGCCCGCGCGCTGACTGGTAAGCCAGCGATGAGTGGACGTACCTCTCGCTTATCACGATCTTCCCATCTTTCAGAGCGGGTAGGATAAGACCAGAGACATGCTGTACCCTGTCCGCCGCGAAAAGAAGCGCCTCTATATCCGTGGGCACCTTGATCTCTCCCTTCAGAGCCCGCTTGATTACCCTGCCCATCGCGCCGTCCGTGGGCTCGTCAGTGAGAACGACCTCGTACCCTTGGGAACGCAGCCATCTCCCGAGCAGCTTGGCATGGGTGCTTTTACCACACCTGTCTATCCCGTCTATAGAAATGAACTTCCCCTTCACTTTCGCACCACAGGTTGAATTTTCGTGAGGGTCTATTTACCTTTACTAACCCACCGGTACGGGTAGACAGAGCAGGAATACCACGAGGGCCGCCAACGCCAGCAGCTTCTGGCGCCTCGACAGCCCAGAGATGTCATCGAGCGCTCCCGGATGGTGCCCTCTAAAGAACATGATGATCATGAAACCCCACAACCACATCGGGGACTCGGGGAACAGTATGCCCATCAGGAACAGCGCGAAACCCAATGTGCGCGTCAGGGTGTAATGGCGGTCTTTTCCGATTAGGCCCCTCATTATGTGGCCGCCGTCGAGCTGGCCCGCAGGGAGCAAATTAAGCATAGTAACAAACAGCGCAAGCCATCCTGCAAGCGCGAGTGGGCTAAATCTCATCCCCGCCGGCACGTAGCCGAAGGTGAGCAGCTGTAACCCGGCGAATATCGCCGGAGTAAACCAAAGGGAGATGCCCTCGGGATCGGGTGTGGATAGCATCAAACCGAGGGCGGTGAGTGGGAGGGCCATGAAAAACCCAAATAGCGGCCCACTTGCTCCTAGCTCCACCAAAGCTTCTTTCGTTGGAATAGGACTTTTAATACTGATCACAGCCCCCGCCGTACCAATAAATGGCGGGGGAGCTGGGATGAAGTACGGCATAGTGGACTGAATTCCGTTGCGCCACGCAGCAATCTTGTGCCCCATCTCGTGGGCGCCGAGCATGAGCATGATCGCGCTGGAGAAGAGGGCCGCGTGAAAAACGTTGTTATCAAATAAAAAGTACCCGGCGGCGAACGTCGTCATGATCGTCAAGCCGAACAGCAGGAAGTTTACCCATATCCTCCCCGGCTTCACCGGCGGGTACCTCACAATCACGAGCTTTAGTCCCTCCTTCTGCTCACGCATTATCGGAAGGTATCCGAGCGGCTTGGACATCTTCATGAGGGAGCGAAAAGAGCGCTTGGGATCCTGCGTCGTGACCTCCACCTCAATCCCGGTCTCCAACGCGACGAAGTCTATTACGTTGAAGTACGCCGATACGAGCTTCAGCGGTTCCGCCAACCAGTCTGGGAACTCAGCCCCGGCGACCTTCATATCCTGCCCGCAGCGAGGACATCCGTAAGGGACTGTTTCACCGACTTCCCGCGCAGACATCCTGTAGTCCGAGTACTTGCAGCTTGAACACTCGAACTTCCTAACGGGTGCCTCTTTTTCCCCCATGGACTCGCCCCAGAACATTCACTCCGAGGGGCCTTCCCAACTGCGGTACAGCCTGTGCTCTATACCGAACATCTCCAGGATGCGCCCGACGATGAAGTCGACTAGATGTTCTATATTCTGGGGTTTGTGATAAAATCCAGGACATGCCGGGACTATGTGAACTCCCATTCTTGCCAGCTTGAGCATGTTCTCTAAATGGATAGGACTAAGAGGCGTTTCTCTTGGCACCAGAATGAGCTTTCTCCCTTCCTTTATTGAAACATCGGCGGCCCTTAATAACAAATTGTTGGAGTATCCCTGAGCGATAGCTGCAATTGATGCCATCGAACAGGGAATTATTACCATGGCATCAAACTTTTGTGAACCGCTTGCAATAGGCGCCGCGAAATCATTGATATCGTAATGTTTTGTTGCGTACTCAAAAAAACTCTCTTTCCCGAGACCCAGTTCGGATTTGATTATAATCTCAGCGGGCTTTGAGATGATCAAATGTGTCTCTGCCCCATTCTCTTTTAGGGCCTTTAAGAAAGCTAATGCATATATCGCTCCACTCGCACCGCTGATTCCAACGATTACCCTCATTGGTTCACACCTTATGTTATCTGATAAAGTCCCATCCCAACTCTCTTTGCTTTCTCTTTATTTTTTAGACTTCTAAATATATCTGCAGCTCTAGAGTAACTTATCCCGAATTGGCTTGATAGACCGCTGATGGAAAAGACATGCCACCTAAATTTTTCAGTCAGGGCCTTTTGTATTCTCTTTGTTTCCCGCCTTTTCAGGGATATCCCCACATTAACATTCTGGATATATTTTCCCACTGCATGATGCTTTTGCCATAAACCTGCCATAATACCATACTGTTTAACAAGCTCGTTAACGTCATGAAAGAACACTTCAGCGCCATCTGGATGAAGGTCCAAATAATAATAACCGAATTCCTTCCCCTTGAGCTTGGTCTTCGCTGGTTTGAGCCCAGTGTGTGGATACCCCAAAGAGTTTAGAACTAGTGCAAGGCCTTCTAAAATCTCAGGATCCTTTTGCGCAAATCTAATTCTTCTTGTTTTTATCGAACCTTCATCAACAAAGAAAGCTGCCACGGTTTGTACTCTGTAATCTTTAGACAGCGAACGAATCTTATCAAAAAACGTTTTCGATTTTATTTTGGACTGTGGGATATCAAGTTTTGCAGAGACGCATTGAATTATAAAGTTAGGCACGCAGAGCTCACATACGCCTTTGTAATCCTCATAATAATTCACTCTCATGTCTAACACTTTTTCTATGAGATCGACCATGTAGTGAATGTGTTTATTTTTCTGGTAAAAGCTTCCCTTACTCGGGTTGCCATCGCCAATCAAATGCACGACAATTCTAAAGGCTAGTGAAGTCAATTCGAAAGGAAATTTTCCTGTAAATGGCCGCCAACCGCGAGATTGGTCTTTCCACGCAATTATCTCTTTTTCCACAGAATATCGGTCCATGCTTAAAAAATCTGTTATCGCAAAAAAACTGTTGACACGAACTCCGCCGTCACGTTTACCTAACATCCTCCGTACAACACTCTCAGATACCCCGAGCATGGCTGCCATCTTGTATTCTGCCATGTTGCGTTGTTCCATACGTTCCTTGATTTCCCGCCTTAATGCAGGCGAGGGAACAAGAGAACCTTTGGGCATTGCCCAAGCGTGAAGAATCAACTGTATCACTTCCCAACATAAAAAATCAGGCAAAGTTAAGCGATTTTGGGGGAGAGAGGTCGCCGAAAATAATCGGAGCCGTTCTCCGGGTTTCCTTGCTTAAATCTCAATTTTCAGAGAGGATAGAACTTAATTTTTATTAATAAATCATTTAAAAGAGGTGAATTGAAAACACTTCTTTATATTTTCTTTAACCGAACTATTAGCCTTAATTTGAGCTTGATTACCCCAACTCACGGCAGACCTCGAGCAGCCTGACGCCGTAGACCACACCGCTGGATCCTGTTATCGCAGCGACCAGACGCACTGTTTCGATCTCCATTCAGGGACGAACTCTAGTCCATCTCCTTTATCTTCGCAGCGACCGCGTCTCCGACGTCCGATGTGCTTGATCTACCGCCTAAATCTTTGGGCCTCACACTACCCTCGCGAAGGACTTTGATGACCGCTCGTTCGACCCTATCCGCAGCTTTCTCCTCCTTCAGGTGCTCGAGCATCATCTGACCTGCTAGTATCGTGGCAAGCGGGTTAGCCACGTTCTTTCCCGCATACTTGGGCGCTGAGCCGTGGATTGGCTCGAACATGCTGACCCCCTCCGGGTTGATGTTTCCGCCCGGGGCAAGCCCGAGGCCGCCCTGTATCATCGCCCCGAGGTCAGTGATTATGTCGCCGAACATGTTCGAGGTGACGACCACTTGATACCATTCCGGGTTTTTGATGAACCACATCGTGACCGCGTCCACGAACGCGAACTCCGTCTCGATTCCCGGGTACTCCTTCGCGACACGCTCGAAGACCTCGCGCCAGAGGCCGTATATGTGTGTGAGCACGTTGGCCTTGTCGACGGATGTGACGCGCTTCTTCCCTTTTTTCTTCGCGAGCTCGAACGCGTACCGTATCACGCGCTCTGCCCCCTTCCGGCTGATGACCCCTATCTGGTAGGCTATCTCGTCCTGATCCACGTCTATGTCCAAGTCGAACTTTGCGTGGTAAATCGACCTGAGGACCTCGTGCTCTGCCTTTGTCTTGCCCTTCGCCCTGCCACCGATAGCCACGTAGAAGTCCTCCGTGTTCTCCCTCACTACGTAGAAGTTCACGTGCTGCGGCCCCTTGTCCTTGAGCGGGCAGGGCACACCAGGGTAGAGCTTGATTGGTCGTAAGTTGACGTACTGGTCGAAGTAGAACCTGAGCTTGAGGAGGATGCCCTGTTCAAGGACACCAGTGCCCACGCGCGGATCCCCTAGCGCCCCGAGGTAGATCGCGCTCATCTTAGAAAGTTCCTTCAGCCCGTCCTCCGGCACCAGCTCTTTCGTATTGAGGTAGTGCTCGGCGCCGTACGGGAACTCGACGAACTCGAACCCCAGACCCGACGTGACATCTGACACCGCGCGGAGGGATTTCAGGCCTTCTCGGATGACCTCTGGCCCTATGCCGTCGCCAGGTATGACTCCAATCTTGTATTTCATTCAATCACTAACTCGCAGGACACTTTCAGCCCTATCACTTTAAAACTTTCATGACTTGGACTATCTCCTCCGCCATCTCGTCCGTACCAACCGCCTCTGGGTCATCCGGGTCTTCTTTTAGGTCGTAGGTGACGTACTTGCCATCGAATATCACCTTAGCCACCGCATCTTCCAATTTTTTCGCTGCAGCGTTTTCGCCCAGGTACCGTAACATCATGACGCCTGAGAGAATCGTCGCTGTTGGGTTTACCTTGTTCAATCCCGCGTATTTGGGGGCGCTCCCGTGCGTAGGCTCGAACACGGCCCCCTTATCGCCTATGTTTGCCCCTGGAGCCATTCCCAGACCGCCGACGAGGCCGGCGCACAGATCCGAGATTATGTCCCCGTAAAGGTTCGGCGTGACGATCACGTCGTAGATATGGGGTTTCTGCACGAGCTGCATGCACATGTTGTCCACAATCCGCTCCTCGAATTCTATCTTCGGGAACTTCTCCGCCACCTTGCGTGCGACCTCTAGGAAGACGCCGTCAGAGTGCTTCATTATGTTGGCCTTGTGGACGGCCGTGACCTTCCTGCGCCCGTTCCTCTGGGCGTACTTGAACGCGAATTGCACGATTCTCTCAGATGCGGAGATAGAAATGGGTTTCAGACTTATCCCGGAATCGCGCCTCATCTCTATTTTTTTCTTCCCCATCACGAAATCGATGAACTCCTCGGTCTCTGGGGCCCCCTCTTGAAACTCTATTCCTGCGTAGAGGTCCTCTGTGTTCTCCCTTACGATGACGAGATCGATGCCCGAGTACTTGGACTGCACACCCTGATACCACTTGCATGGCCTCACACACGCGTACAGATCCAACTCCTTCCTCAGGGCAACATTGACACTACGGAAACCCGACCCGACCGGAGTTGTTATCGGTCCCTTCAGGGCGACTTTATTTTTACGAATCGACTCGATGACCTCATCAGGCAGGGGAGTGCCTTGCTTCTCTATGACTTTCGCTCCCGCCTCGACCTCCTCCCACTTTATCTTGACCCCTGTGGCCTCGATGCACTTTTTGGCCGCGGCTGTGACCTCGGGGCCGACGCCATCTCCGGGGATAAGAGTGACCGTGTGCATGCCGAACCTCAGATGTTATTTTTCCGTATGCTTCTTAAATTCTCGCCCAAAACTGACCTAAAACGTGAAAAATCTGGAACTCAAACCTCGTAGAATCCTACTTTGCGTGCCAGGTGCTTGAGCTCATCCTCGCCTATCGGATATCTCCGTCTCCCCTCGACGAACTTGTTCTTGATGATATCTACGAGCTGGGCCAACTTGGGATCGTTCTCGTCCACCTTACGCTTCAGGATTTCCTCTAGCTTCAACTTCACGCCGTGCTTTCCGGAGCGCTTCCCGATCACTATCGTCCTCTCGTGGCCCACAAGCTCCGGAGGGAAAAGCTCGTACGTGAGAGGTAGTGTACTCACCCCATGGACATGGATCCCAGACTCGTGGGCGAAAGCCGCGTCCCCGACTATGGCCTTGTTCACCGGCAATGGGTAGTTTGTGGACGCTGCGATGAAGACGGCCAGCTCGCGCAACGGTGCCAGGTTCCACTTCTTGACGCCGTGATGCATGTAGCAGTTCATTATGATCTTCTCCGTCTCGGCGCCACCGGCCCTGTCTCCTATCCCGAGGAAAGTGGTGCTAACATACACCTTGTCGTAGAGACCGGATGCTGCCCTTACGGTCGCCATTGTGTTCTCCACGGCATTGCCGAGGTCGTCGTGGGCGTGGATCTCAACGTATGGAATCTTCGTTTCCTTCTTTATCCGCTTGACTTTCTCTGGGATCCCTTCAGGCAGTGGCGCCAGAGGGTTGGACGTCCCGCATCCGACGGTGTCGCAGATCCTGTACACGTCCGCCCCTGCTTCTGCCACCGTGTTTATGAACGCCTTCTCGAACTCCCAGTCCGCTCTGGTGCTGTCCTCACCGTGCACGAATATCGACAGCCCGTGGTCCTTCGCGTACTCGACGGACTCCGCTACTCTTTCGAAAATCTGATCCAGTGGCTTGTCCACCCACTTCTCGAAATGGATGTACGACACCGGGTGAGAGATGCCGACCTGTTTGAATCCGAGCTTCATTAACAGATCAATGTCTTCCTTCGCGGCACGTGACCAGGCAGCCATCATGTCGCCGAGGCCCTCGTCCTGCATCCGCTTTATCGCCTCTTGGTCGGACTTTGTGTACATCAGAACCTCCAACCTCTCGACGCCTATCTCCTTCAGCAGACAAGCTATCCTGCAGACATCTGAGGGGTGAGGTGACGCTATGCCTGCCATCTGCACCCCCTCCCTGAGCGTGGTGTCGTCGATAATAACATCTACATCAAGCGGGACCGTGTGGTAGACCATGTCCTTTATCTCCTCCCACTTCTTCAGGTCGAACTCCAGGAGGGCCAACTGCCGTATCTTGGCGAGGTACTCACGTCTGGCTTTTTCCATCTCCGTAAAATCAGGCCTGTTCTTCATCTTGCTGCCCCTTCGTTTGTCCTAAATAGTCGTCTCTTTATATCACTTTATCTTCGCTTCAGTGTGCCCTTCCTCTTCAGGTATGGTACCAGACCTCCGGCTTTGAGTATCTCGAGTATGAACTCAGGGAACGGCTCGGCCTTGAACACCCTGCCAGTGGTTAGGTTTTGAACGGTGCCGCTCCTCAGGTCCACCTTCACCCCATCCGATGATTTGAAACCCTTCCTCATGCTCGGACATGCCATCACAGGCAGGCCTTGGTTTATCGAGTTGCGGTAGAATATCCTGGCGAAGGACTCTGCGACCACTGCCGACACGCCCGCTGCCTTCAGGGTAATCGGCGCCTGCTCGCGGCTCGACCCGCACCCAAAGTTCTTCCCGCCGATTACGACGTCGCCCTTCTTCACCCTTTTTGCGAACGTTGGGTCGATGTTCTCCATTGCATGCGATCCCAGCTCCTTGGGGTCGTGCTTGATAAGGTATCGGCCGGCGATGATGTCGTCCGTGCTGACGTCGTCTCCGAAAACCCAAGCCTTTGCCATCACACGTCCCTCGGATCTGTTATCTTGCCTTTCAATGCAGAGGCAGCCACAGTGGCGGGAGACCCCAAGTACACATTAGACTCTGGGCTCCCTTGCCTGCCCTTGAAGTTTCTGTTTGAAGACGAGATTGACACCTCACCTGGGCCTATTACCCCAACGTGGCACCCCATGCACGCGGCACAGGCCGGAGCCTCAACTATCGCTCCTGCCTGGGCTAATACCTGGAGCACTCCTGCGTCCAGCGCGTCCAAGTAGATTTCACGTGAGGCTGGCGATACGATCAATCGCACTCCTTTCGCAACCTTCTTCCCTTTCAGGATTTTGGCGGCCTCAACCAGATCCTCAAGCCTGCCGTTCGTGCAGCTTCCGAGGAAAGCTTGGTCCACCTCGACTCCCTCGACCTCCCGCACCGTAGAGACGTTGTCGACCCTGTGTGGGCACGCGACCTGCGGCTCAAGCTTGGATAAGTCATATGTTTTCTCATCCACGTACTCGGCGCCCCTGTCGCTGTAGACCTCGACATATTTTCCTCTAGCCCTGCCCCTCAGGTACTGCCTGGTCAGCGCGTCAGAGGGAACTATCGCAGCCTTAGCGCCCATCTCCACCCCCATGTTGCACATCGTCATCCTGCCAGCGACGCTTATGTTCTTGATACCGTCTCCGGCGAACTCGGCCGCACGGTAAGTGGCGCCGTCCACGCCGACGTCGCTGATTATTTTTAATATCAGGTCCTTGGGAGCCACCCTGTCCTTCAACTTGCCCTTGACCTTGAACAGCATGCTCTCCGGGACCCTGAACCATAGCTTCCCGGTCGCTAAAATAGCGGCCATATCTGTGGAGCCCACGCCCGTCGCGAAGCATCCCAACGCCCCATAGGTGCATGTGTGGGAATCCGCTCCGACGACCAACTGTCCAGGCAAGGCGAACCCTCCCTCTGGCATAACCTGATGACATATCCCATCGCTAACATCGTAGAAATTCGGGATCTTGTTCTCCGCCACGAACTCTCGCAGCATGATGTGGTCCTTGGCCATTTCTAATGAGGTCGCGGGAGCTTGGTGGTCCAGCACTATGACGACTTTTGAGGGGTCCCAGACTCGCTTTACTCCCATCTCCTGTAGGACCTCTATCGCTAGGGGAGCCGTGAGGTCGTGCGCCATTACATTATCCACCTTGGCCTCCACAATCTCGCCAGGTGAAACCTGCTTTCGCCCAGATGCCCTCGCCAGGATTTTCTCGGCAATAGTCATAGACATGTAGACCCAACTGAATTGTATCTGCGGTTTTTTAAACTTACCATAGTAACATGCTCATCTCGCAATAGTCCTCACGATTCTGCCGAGTTCTCCGAAATCTTCCTGTAGCTTCCGCCTCGCCTCCGCGCCGTAAAGAGCGGCGGCCGGGTGGTAGGTGATGAAGAGCTTGAACTTCACGCCTGCATAGGTGCAATCGAGCAACTTACCGTGCTCGCTTCCCATCACCACGCTCCCCCCCAGCAGCGCTCGAACCGCCGTCCTGCCGAGCGCGACAACGAGCTTCGGCTTTATCATCGCGAACTGCTTTTGGAGGTAGTTGGTCGTACAGGTCTCAATCTCGTCATCAAGAGGGGCACGGTTTTCCGGTGGGCGACATTTTACCACGTTGGCGACGTACACGTCTTCGCGCTTGAGTTTGGCTGTTTCAAGGAGTTCATTCAGGAACTTCCCGGCGCTCCCCACGAATGGCTTACCTTGGAGTGACTCGTTATATCCTGGAGCTTCGCCGCAGAACAGTATCTTTGCATCGATCGGCCCCTCTCCCGGGACAGCGTTATCGCGGGAGCGGTGGAGCCTGCAGAGGGTACACGTCC
>CAYMXQ010000003.1:18739-19392 GCA_964394495.1 Hadarchaeota archaeon (SeqCode) | reverse complement strand
ATTTTTTTATAATCATTTAAGTACATTTCTTTCAAGCTGCACTCGTCAAGTGCCCAGCGGAAACGCCTTTTCATTTTAATCGCCCAAGTTTACATTCGGGGAACTCTTCCAAGCAACTTTGGAGGAGAGAGGCCACCGAAAAAAATATTTATAGTATTTAAAGGGTGCCAACTGTAGCGAATCGCCTCGTTGCGCCTATTTATTAGATAATTTTTTGACTTCGACCCAAGCGAAACCGAAAATATCAAGCGTTCTTGCGGGAGCGGTGGAGCCTGCAGAGCGTGCAAGTCCTTATTCTTCTCTCGAGGTCTTCCGTGGCGATCCCCACCCCGACCGCCCGACCAGCGGCTTCATTCTCTCGTGGACGAGCTTTAGCAGGGTGATGTCCTCCTCGCAGTGCTCGACGATGAGCCTGCGCGCCTCGACATCGCCGCGCTCGACAAGCTTGAACAGCGTCGGCATATCGCTGCCATGGAAGTTCTTGCCGCTGCTGACGCCTAGGAACCTAGCGACCGACTCCAACGAGTAGCTGTAGAGTAGCAGGTTCGCTCGCGACCACTCATAAAGGTCTAACATACGGAGCTCGGTCAGCTTTGTAAGATCGATTTTGTGGACTAGGGCTCGGGTTGAAAGAAATGGGATGTCGAACCCAG
>CAYMXQ010000003.1:8966-18729 GCA_964394495.1 Hadarchaeota archaeon (SeqCode) | reverse complement strand
ATAAGCAGGCCTATCGCTACGACCATGCCGTCATCTGCCTTCTTGGAGGATGTTTCAATGTCGAGGTACGCCACAGCCATCTCACTCACCCATCACGAATATCACGAGCCGACGCGTCCTAGGGCCGTCCTCCTCAATCACCAGAAAGTTCTGCCACGTCCCCCTCACGACCCTGCCCTCGACGATAGGCAAAACCCGCGATGAGCCGATGAATGCTGATTTCATGTGAGCGTGGGCGTTGTCGTCTATCTCGTCGTGATGATAGCCGCCGCTCATGGGCGCGAATTCCTCCATCTTATCCAAAAGGTCCTGTACCAAGCCACTCTCGTTCTCGTTCAGGACCAATGCCGCAGTAGCGTGTGGCAGTTGGACCAGTAACAGTCCGTTCTTGATGCCTGACTCCCTGACCGCTGCGAGCACCTCATCGGTTATATCCAAGACCTCGCGATGTTTTCTGGTGGAGAAAGTGAGTTCCCTAGACCAAGTACGCATTCGACCCCCAACCTTTGTATAACTTCACATATTTTAACTTGAGCTCAATAGGTAAGTGATAGAATCGAGGTGAACGGTCGTGAAGGTCTGGATAGTGATGCCAGCGTACAACGAGGAGAAGTCGATAGGCGGGGTGATCGACGCTCTCCACCGCGAGGGCTGGCGCGATATAATCGTCGTCAATGACGGGTCCAAAGACGAGACCACCGAGGTTGCCCAAAAGAAAGGCGCGGTGGTGGTGAGCCATCACAAGAACACGGGGCTCGGTGCGGCGCTGCGCACGGGACTGCAGACTGCTCTGGAGCGAGGAGCTGACTGTGCTGTTACCTTTGATGCCGACGGACAGCACGACCCGAAGGCCGTGCGCATAATCGTGGACTATCTGGGCGACGCGGACCTGGTCATAGGGCAGAGGTATTTCGTGAACGCCCCCATCCACAAACGGCTGGGGAATTTCTGGCTCAACCTGATAACGAAGATGCTGGGCGGGATAATGACGGACTCCCAATCCGGCATGCGCGCGTTGAGCCGCCGCGCCCTCGAGAAGATCAGGATAAGGAGCAACAGGTACGAGGTATCATCCGAGATAGTGATTCAGGCCAACCTAAAGGGGCTCAGGATAAAGGAGATGCAGGTGCCATGCTTCTTCACCATTTATTCGAAGGCGAGGGGCACGACAATAGCGAGCGGTATAAGGATTTTTGTAGGGCTGGTCAAGTTGAAGTTGAGCGAGCTATAGGGGGGTTGAGTGGTGAAGAGACTGGGTCATAAAGTCCTAGTGACGGGGGTTGCCGGTTTCATAGGCAGCCACCTCTCCGACAGGCTCCGCTCGCTCGGGCTTGGAGTGGTCGGTCTGGACGACTTTTCCAACGGCCACATGGAGAACCTTTTGAACCTCAGGAAGGACTCCGGCTTCGAGCTGATACGCGGGAGCATCCTGAACGCCAAGGACGTCTCGAAGGCGTGCAAAGGCGTTGACTCGATATTCCACATGGCGGCACAGTCCAGCGTGGCCAAGTCCACGGAGGATCCAATCCACGATTTCGAGCTCAACACCGTCGGGACGCTAAACGTGCTCGAATGCGCCAGGAAAGCCGGCATACGAACTGTAATCTCCATAAGCTCGTCCACGGTCTACGGCGAGGCCCCTCTCCCGACCCCCGAGGACCACCCGCTGAGGCCCGTTTCCAACTACGGGGCATCTAAGGCGGCCGCTGAGGCTTACTGCCACTCCTACAGTTCCCTGTACGGGCTCCATATCGCGAGCCTCAGGTATTACAACGTCTACGGGCCGCGCTCGCGCAAGGGTGTCATGTTCGACTTCCTCCATAAGCTCCAGAAGGACAACAGGAGACTAGAGGTGCTCGGGAGCGGAGACCAGACGAAGGACTACCTGTATATAGACGACGTGATAGACGCGACCCTCATCGTGGCCTCGAAGGGTGAGCTGAAGGGCGAGGCGTACAACGTCGGCTCCGGAGAGTGCTACACGGTGAAGGAGCTGGTCGAGATAATGCTGGAGATACTGGGTCTGAGGGACAAGACCAAGATACACTACAAGGGCGGTCTTTCTTGGCTCGGTGACGTGCAGAAGACCAAAGCGGACATCACCAAACTGAGGAGGCTGGGGTTCGTCCCCAGGGTAGGGTTCGAGCGGGGATTACGCGCCTTCGTGGAATGGTATCAATCGGAGTACGGAAAGATCCCTAAAAAATAGTCCTCAGCGCAGCTCTCCACGTAATTGAGAGAACGATCTCTTGAAGCACCTGACGCTTTTCTCCTTCGTGTATTCGTTTGACAACCTCTCGCATTTTTCGATCAATCCTTTCTTGCCGCTAATCGCGTAGACCTCTTTGATTTTTTCAGCTATCGACTTCGGATCGTTCTTCTTCAGGACCAGTTTCTTTAGGTCCCCTTTGAAGAGCTCGCTCTGCCCGACCCCATCCGAGATCACTGGGATCAGACCGGCGTACATGGCCTCCCACACGGCTGAAGGGCACGGGTCGAAGTCCGCGGGGTGCGCATAGACAGAACACTCCTCAAAATACGGCCTGAGGCTTGGGACCCTCCCCTCGGCGTGTACGTTCGCCTTTTTCGTCCGTATCTTCTCGCAACAGTCGCCGACCAGAAACAGCTCGAAATCCGGAAGGTGGTCCATCGACTTTACCAAGTAGCCAAAGCCCTTCGCCTCAACTTCGTTCCCGACGAACAGTACCTTCCTGTTGAACTCTCGCCTCTTTGGACTGAACTTGTTCACGGGGAACGGCCTGACAACGACGACCGGCCTGTCTATGTAGCCCTGGATGTCGCGTTTTATCCTCTCGGAGACTGCGACAAATCCATCGACATAGCCCAGGTACCTCCAGTAGAACATCCTCCTGAGCACGCCCAGTCGCTCGCTCCAGAAGCTCGTGTCGGCTATTATGCACGCCACCTTGCAGTCAGGGTTCCTCTTCTTGTACTTCCTCGCGAACGGCGCGCAGTAAAGGGACTCCAGGAGCAACAGTTCCGAGCCCTCGATTTTGCCGTAGTCGAAGGGGCCCATGCCCATCGGCGTCTCGACGACCTTAGCCCCTACCGACTTCGCCCACGTGAGGTGAGCGTAGTGGGGGCTGATCCCGCTGGCGGGGTACAGGAAAGTCGTCCTCATGTCCTCTTTTCCATCATTTTTGCGATCGTCTCGGCGTACCCCCCGAGGTACGGGGTCTTCAGCTCGTAGCACTC
This sequence comes from Hadarchaeota archaeon (SeqCode), assembly GCA_964394495.1. Lineage (GTDB taxonomy): Archaea > Hadarchaeota > Hadarchaeia > Hadarchaeales > Hadarchaeaceae > B75-G9. The sequence goes on along the minus strand of CAYMXQ010000003.1, from coordinate 15,513 downwards.
GGCGTCCCTGAACGAGTCCTCGACTATCTCGTTCATCTTCTTGAGTATGGCGTGGGTGTCGACGTTGAAGAGGTAGTAGTAGAGCTCTATGTACTGGTGCATCAGCGTCGTCATCTCCGCGGAGGGCAGTATCAGCAGCCTAGCGGCGCTCTTCGCGTCTATCTTCCTCGCAGTCGGCTTCTCGCCGTAACCGCTAAGTAGGAACACCTTCTTCACCGGACTCCTGTCCACCAGGAACTTGTCCGGGATCTTGTGCAGCTTGCCGATCTTCATGTTCAGCAGCCTCTCGGACATCAGGCCCATAAGCCTCGATTTCAGGAACTTCTGCTTAAGTGACCTCTTGAAGCTCATCGTGCCAGTCAGGGTGTACGGGGAGACCTTAACCTTCTCCGGGTATGCGTGTATGAACCCGTCTCCGAGGAGCACGGCGTCGTCGGTCAGGAACCCGAAATCGCCCGTAGAGAGCAGAGACAGTATGGTGGACGTCTTACCGGTGTCGGCCGGAGCGACTATGACTATCCCGTCCTTTCTCCTGTAACTCAGGGCTCCGGCGTGGATGAACGTGTAACCGCGCTCCACTAGCTTGAACCATATTATGGCGTGTATGAAGCTCTTCCAGCTCTCACCCGTGCAGAACCTCCTGAACGTCTTCGTGCACTGGACCCTCGTCTTCCTGTTCCTGCCGAAGAGGTTCTCGAAGAAGAGCTTCGCGTTGGCCATGTCGTAGTCTATGAACAGCCTGTCGTTGTCTCTCCAGTAGTAATAGCTCGCCCTGACGAGCCTGTTCTCCTTCGGTTTCTTGACCGGGACCGACTTCACCATTATCTCCAGGTCTGGGTTCCTCATCGGGGTCTTCGTTTTGAAGTAATCCGGGACGGGTATGTCCACGTTCGTCGCTATCTTGAGCAGGCCGTGTATGGAGTAATACTTCATGCGCAATCACCGGCTCTTAGCGATTTGGAAGCCCCTCCATAATAAGCTTGTAGTGCTGTGTTTTGCTCCCTTTTATCATGTAACAGCGCGAGAATGCACGTTTGAATATGTCCTCCATTTGTTTCTCGGCGTAGAGCGGGTCGAAGTCGTTGAGGTAGCAGTAAGCGATGAACGCCTTCAGCGGGAAACCGTGCCCGAAAAGCTCGAGTTTATTCATGCCGACGAACCTCCTGACCGTCTCCTCTTTGCCTATTTTTTCGCGCTTGAGCGCAGAGCTTTTTTCTAGGAGGAAGACCCCATCTAACTTCGCCTTTCGTTCGATTTCTCCTATTTTGGATAGTTCAACACCTATCCCTGGACTCAATGGAAGCTCAGACGGCGAGAGGCGACATATCGTCCGCTTGATGGCGCCCTTCACCCTCTTTTGAGGCGGGAGGCCAAGCTCTGAAACGTTCGCCGTGCTCGAGCGTATGTCTACCACGGATGGGAAAGAACGCAGGACCCTGTCCTTGGAGAGCAATACAAATTCATCCCCGAGCAACTTGAAACCCCGCTTCGAAAGAGCTATCAAAGTCGAGGTCTTTCCTGCCCCTCCCCAGCCGGAGATCAAATATCCCTTACTATCCCTCGAAACCCCGGCGCCGTGGACCAAACTATGGCTGCGCTGTAACAGCTTTATCTCCAGCAGGAGCCCTATCAACGCCACAATGTCTCCAAGCATCGTCAGCCTGGTGGATTTGGTGAAAGAAAGCTCGGTCTTGCCGGGCAAGTTATTTATCAGTATCTTTTGTGTGAGGATGCCGTGGCGGGAACGCTCGAAATATAGCTTCCCTCCACCCCCGTAGAAGTGTTCCATGTGCCTGTATCGGGTCTTGTCGAACTTCAGGTCGGGACGCTCGCTTATCGTCAGGTCGGCTCCGCTCACCCCCTTTACCTTAAAGTGCTCCGGGATGAACTTGGGAGAAAAATCCCTGGTGAACGACACCTTCACGATGTCGTGCAAGTTGTACGCGGTCGAACTCATTTTTGACACCACAACCGTCCCGACGCGCCCCCATCACACTTGAGCGGCCAACTTTTTCATTTTTCTGATGAACTCCTCCTCCGAGAAATCCTTCGCCCGCTCGATACATACCTTGTGGTCAAAACGATACTTTTCAAAACCCTTTATCACCTTCACGAAGTTTTCGACGTACGGCTTCTTTACCAGAATGCCAGTCTTCCCGTGAACAATAGACTCCCTGAAACCACCCTCGTCCACGGCAATGCATGGCTTCCCGCTCGCCATCGCCTCGACCGGGATGAAGCCAAAGTCCTCCTCGAGCGGAGTCTGAATGACGGCTTTGCACCTGGAGTAAAAATCCCTCAGCTCCTCGTCGCTCACCTCCTCCCGCCACTCGACGCTGGGCATCCGCTCGATCCAATCGCTTATTTTTTTCTGGTACGCCCTCCCGTGCCTCCCCTTCCCGACTATCACTAGTTTCTCCTTAGGCAGGCGCTCGAACACCTCCAGCTGGACCTCTACCCTCTTCTCCGGCTCTATGCGCTGGACCGAGAGCCAATAACCCTCAGAGGGCCTGTGGCGGAACTTCTTGATGTCGGTGGGGGGGTAGATAATCTCTGCATCTCTGTTGTAAAATTTCCTAACCCTCTTTCTTGTATTTTCAGAATTCACGACTATCCTGCAGGCATGTTTAACTGACCTCTGGTCGTGCGGGGTCCAAAACTTCACCCAGATATCAAATGCGGACCTCCAGATGGGGCTCAACCTGGACCTAACCTCATCACGAAGATCGTAGAGGGCCCTGTTAGGAGTGTGGCAGTACCAGATGTTGTTCGGGTTCTGCACAGACGCGAAATGCGCCAACTGGCCGGAAGTAATGACGAGATCGTAGTTCTTCAGCTCCTTCAACTTTGAGAATCTGATCGCATCCAGCATCCACACTATGGTCGACAGCTGCGAGAGGGGCGGCTCGGCCGAATGCGCTATCTCTTTCACGCGCAGCTCCCTGCTCCACTCAAAAGTCGTTTCAGGAACATACTTCGCCGTGAAGAAATCCGCGTTGAGAGCTTTGGCTAAGACCAACGCCAAGCGCTCTCCACCACTCCGCTCCATCAGCCTATCGTGGCAAACAGCAACCTTCATGTCCTAAATCCACGCCCCCTTCTAATCACTTAATCTCTGGCAGTAAATCTTTACCGAAATTAATCCTTTAGGTACTTTTTCATCATCTCTTCCGCTTCCCTCAGGTCCTCTTCGGTATTGATATTCGTGTACTCCTTACATACGGGAAAGACCTTTATCTCGTGCCCGCTGTCGACGGCACACTGAATCATGTCAGGGAGTTCTTTCTCCCCTCTCTCGGGGTGTATGGGCGTCCGGTCTATGTACGAGAATATCTCATTCTTGAAGATGCAATGGCCAGTCCCCTGAAAGTCGTTCAGAGCTTTCTTCGGTTTCTCTATCAGCCTGAATATCGTGCCGGTGGTGTCAACGATGACCGTATACGTCCTGCTTATCTTGCTCCTGTCCTTCGCGATGCAGACCCCGCATATACCAAACAATCCTTCTCTCTTGAACTTCTCGAACATCTCCTTGTGCTTGCTTTCCGCGAGAACCTCATCGCCGAGTAGAAGGAAAAAATCGTCTCCGACAAGGGCATCCTTGCTGCACTCGATGGCATGCACCAGGCCCCTTTGCTCAGGCTGCAACACGTAGCTTATCTTCTTGCCCTTGAAGCTCGTCCCGTACCTGTTTATTATGTCCTCGGCCCTGTATCCTACCACGATTATTATCTCGTCCACATCCTCCAGACTGGCTGCTCGCTCGAGGTTGTATTCCATCACTGGTTTTCCACCGAGTTCCAGCATGCACTTGCTCAGCGGGCCCTGTACTCCACCAAGCCGTTTTCCCCTCCCCGCCGCGAGGATCAAAGCCTTCGTAACTCAGCCCCCGAAAAGGTGCTTGTTCTCTTTCACCCAATTTATGAGATTCGTTACCCCTTCCTTGTTCGACACCTTCGGCTTCCAGCCCAAATTCTTCTTAGCCTTCGTTATGTCGCAGACGAAGTACCACAGGTCACCGGGCCGCACTTCTTCGAATTTTACGTCCTGCTCGATGCCCGTTATCTCCCTTATCAGCTTCAGGCACTCCACCAACGATATCGCGCGATCCAGACCACCGCCGATGTTGTAGATCCCTGGCTTTCTCTTGTTGTAGAAAGCGTCGTACGACTCTGCTGCGTCACTGGCGTAAAGTATGTCCCTAACCTGCTTTCCAGTCCCGAACACCTTAATCGGAAGCCTCAACAAGGTCCTTATCACGAAATTCGCCACCCACCCGTGGTCCTCCCCGCCGAACTGCCTCGGACCGTACATCCCGGTCAGGCGGAACGTCGCCGCTTTGATGCCATAGGAGTCCACGTAAGTCTGCACGTAGAGCTCGGCTGCCCTCTTAGAAGCGTGCAATGGTGTCATCTCGCCCTGCATTATCGGGTGCTCTTCATCGATCGCCGGTGGGTTCCGGATATACTGGGTCTTTCCCTCCTTGAGCGTCTCGTTTATCTTGTTCCCGTAGACGTGGATCGTGGAGGAGTTGACGACCGGCACGTCCAGTTTTCTCGCCGTTTCCAAAACATTCAATGTCCCTATCACATTAGTCTGAAAGTCCAATTCCGGCTGCTCGATGCTGATAGTCATGGCTGGCTGGGCGGCCGTGTGTATGATGAAATCACAGCCCTTGGCGGACTTGAGCAGGTCATCTTTATTGCGTATGTCTCCTTTGACCAGATTGATGCCGATTTTTTTCAGGAAATCCCAGTTGTGCGACCTCGCGTCGTTTACTTGGAACCCAGTCCTAATGAGCTCGTGTTTAGTCATGTTGTCGAGAGAAACGACTTCCGCCCCTCTGCCTCGGTAGTATTCACACACGTGAGAACCCAAGAAACCGCAACCACCGGTGACTAGGACCTTCAATCCAAACACCTCTTTATTAGCTTTTACCGCGCCAAATAAAGTTTTGGGGGCAACCATGCGCGTTCTAATCGTCCACCCGTACATGACCCTCTACGGCGGGGCCGAGTTGGTGATAGTGAAACTCGCCAACTACCTAACGAGGAAGAGGATTAAAAACGCGGTGCTGACCCTTGACATCTCCTCTGAGCTGAGGAAAGAGCTGATAAGGAGCGAAATCATCCTCCCGGAAAAACCTCTGATGTTCTCACCGAGGACGCCTTACGCGATGACGCTGCTGCCTATTATTTCTACGCTTACAAAATACCTCCGAAAAAACATTGACAGATTCGACGTGGTAAACGTGCACAACTTCCCGGCTGAACTCGTCGCGTCCTCCTGCCATAAAAGAGTGGTCTGGATGTGCAACGAGCCGCCCAAGCTGCACTTCGCCGGCCCGTCGTCGGTGGAGAGGATGCTGGGCGATGTCGTCACTACGCTGGACAGGCAGGCCGTTAGAAAGAACGTCAGTCTCGTTTGCGTGGCAGACGAGTTCAACGCTGACAGGTTCAAGAAAATCTACGGGATGAAACCCGTGATAATACCCTACGGCGTTGATTACGAGTTCTTCTCGAAGGGCAACGCAAACAAGGCCAAGAGAAAGTTCGGCCTGTCGAAGGAAGATTTTGTCGTTTTACAGGTGGGTGTACTAACGCCATTCAAGAACCAACTGGAGAGCATCAAGGCCGTGAAAGCGCTGAAAGGGAAAATCCAGAGGGTAAAACTGGTACTAGCAGGACACGGTGGAGATAAATACGAGAAAATGTTGAGAAAATACGTTCGCATGTCAGGACTGGAAAAACATGTCATTTTCACCGGTCACCTGCCGAGGAACGACATCCGCGACCTCTACGCGGCTTGCGATGTGGCCTTGTTCCCTGTAAAGTCCCAAGGAGGGTGGCTGTCTCCTTTCGAGGCTCTTTGCGCGGGCAAACCGATAGTCGTCTCAACGCAGATGACGGCGGGCAATTTGATCAGGAGAAATAAGATAGGTGCGGTCACGGGGGCTTTTGCGAGGGCTGTTTTTGACGTACACAAGGACGGGGCGAAGTATGGAATAATCGCCAAACGCGGAAAGAAATGGGTAAAGGAAAACCTGACGTGGGACAAATTCTGCGAAAAAATGGTGGCCTGTTTCGCAAAAACTAAGTGACCCCGGACCATTACGCCGAAGAACCGAACCCTTGCCCGCATGCCCCTGAAGGGTTGACTTTTCGTCGCGCCTCCCGCATGAAGAACTGGACGTTTTTTACGAAACTCCTGTGCGGGTTTATGTCCGGATAGGAACAGTTCCAGCACGGCTTGTGCTTGCCAGCGCTTACAGCCTTCCTGATGTCTTTGTAATCCCGATATATGTCCTCCAACTTCTTTGTCTTTGTCAGCTTGCCAACCGGCCTGTCGAAGTTGCCACACACGTAGACGTCGCTGTTGGCGAATATCAGTATGCAATCGTTGGGTGCCAGGCACGACTGCGGTGTCACGTCGCGTTTGAACTTTGACAGGTATATCTCGAAGAACTCGGGCGTGTTCGTGATGACACCAATCTTCATGGCCTCGTGTATCAGCGCCCTCAATACCTTCGGGTCTACGCTCGCCATCTTCT
>CAYMXQ010000003.1:7045-8956 GCA_964394495.1 Hadarchaeota archaeon (SeqCode) | reverse complement strand
GCCGAATTGAATGGCCGTGGGCGATACGGTTAATTGAAATTGCGGGCTGGGCGGCGAGCTTCGGACTGATGGGGATTATAGAGACCTTCACGCCCAACGACTTTGCGAACTTGCAGTAGTCTACGAGCTCCTTGTAGTTGTCGGCCTGCAGTACGAAATTTATCTGGGAAACTGAGTACTTCTTCGCCAACTTCACCGTCTTGACCGCCCTTTCCCAGCTCCCCTTCCTGCCGCGGATCTTGTCGTGCGTCTCCGGCTTCACGCCGTCTATCGAGATCTCATAGTGGTCGGCCGGAAGCAGGGGTACTGAATTGACGAACCAGCCACTCGTGGTCATCCCGCACCTTATCCCGTGCGACTTTATCCGCTCAACAATCTGGGGCAGGTCCTTTCTCAGGAACGGCTCCCCTCCACCGATGCTTATCTCCTCGACGCCGAACTTCGCCAGCTCGTCTATCCAGTGCTTTATCTCCTCAAATGTCGGGTCCGCCTTCCACTTACGCCAGAACGTGCACATCTGGCACCGCAGCGCACAGTTCCGGGATACGATTATCCTAGCGAACTTGGGCCTGAACGACTCCGGCCTGATCTGCATTCCCATACTTCTGAAAATTTTAGCTAAATCCATATCAACCACATTTCTTTGATTGACCACATTTTTATACGTACCTCAAATACTGCTCGTATACGTACTAGCTCGTAGGAGGCAAATATGCGATTATATGCCCACGAAAGTTACCTACTGCGGTGGGATCCCCGCGACTTACTTTTTCTTTTGTTTGGTAGATGTATCCAAATTTATTGAGCAGCGATGTGATATATTGGTAATTCTGGTAAGTATGATACTCAATCATCATGTTCTTGATTTTCTTATGTCCTAGCGCGTTTTTGGCGCCCTCCAACGCCAAATTTTCGGCTCCTTCGATGTCAAGCTTGAGCAAAGATATCTCATCCAAGCCCATCGTTCTAATCATGGTATCGATAGTTAATGTCTCTACTTTCTCCACACCGAACTTGGCCCCATATTCTTCGGTAATAAATCGTCTCCATTCGCCCACCATCGTAGAGGCGCCGGATCGAGTGGGGCTCGTATAAAACTCTATCACCTCGTTATCTTTGTTGGATACTGCTTTGTTGATCAGGATCACATTCACCAAATTGTTGACCTCACAGTTGGCCTTAAGCTCATTAAATATTGTTGGGGAGGCTTCAATCGCGAATACCTTAGCATTTGGATAATGTTTGGCGAGCGGTATCGTGTAAACTCCAATATTCGCGCCAACGTCCACAATCGTCTTCCTATCAAGATCTAATTTTTGGATATCTTTATGTTCGGTGTCTTCAAGAGTTGTACCTAGGAAGTATACTCCACGCCGTGGATATATCGTTAGGATAATCCCATCTTTCTTTATCCGAGTCGGTCTATTTGAAATCCAACTTAGAGAGTGAATGTTCTTTCTTTTGAGCATCTCATCGCTTTTGTTTTTTCCATAAATGATACGTAGGGAAACTTTCAGGATAAGATAAATCACTGAGGAAATGCTTACCGACAAAAACAAAAGGGTCTTATCTCTCATTTTGTATCCTGAGTTAACGAGCAACAAGAATGTATTGACCTTATTTTTCATTTTGTAGCCCTGCCTTATCTCAGCGCTGTTCAAATAAAAATCTCTGCCGAACTTGACTAGGATTTTCGCCTATGACTGTGAACACCCTGAAAAACCATTGCTTTCATTATTTTCAACCTATCTGCTCCAACCCCTTCGATTTTTCGATTGAGACTTACCACCAATTTCCAAGGGGAGAAAACCTGCTCATAGATATCCACTGGTCGCGGCCATGACCTAAATTTATATCCGCCCTGTCCACGGACCCGCTCGTGCAAGAAGATGGTGGCATTCGGCTTGGCCA
>CAYMXQ010000003.1:3492-7035 GCA_964394495.1 Hadarchaeota archaeon (SeqCode) | reverse complement strand
CCGCGCCGTAGACTTCAATCAATTCTTTTTTTGACGATTTTTTGAGGAAACTGAGCACGAATATGTTTTTCCCCACCCTCTTTATCTCCTTCACCGATTTTTCGAACTCCCTAGGCGGGATGTGGTGTAGTACCGAGAAAACTACTATGAGGTCGAAATGACCATCAGGGTACGGGAGCTTCTGCGCAGTCGCTCTGGAGAACTTAACGGTGCGGTACGACCTGCCGGCCAGCTTCAAAAGCTCTGGCTCTGGGTCTATGGCATGGTGCTCCCTGGAGTACTTCATTATCCAAGGGGTGATTCGCCCGTAGCCGCAGCCCACTTCGAGCGACCTGTTGAACCGTGCGCCACCTAGCGCCTTGTCGAGAAGTTGAACCTCCCTGTAAAGATTAGCTGTGTATTCCGAGATCTTAGGGGAGGATATGCCCAATGCCACGTTCTCCACGCCAAAAGGAAGCCTGCCCTCTTTTTTCAGCGTTCGGTATGTCCGTAACCTGTTCTTCACTCCCTTCAGCATTCAGTCCACCATCACACCTTTTAAACATCACAGACTTTTAAACCGAGAGGGTGCTCCGTCATTAGCAGATGACTTGGTACTGGTGTAGGCACAGGTTGCACGGGTACGGCTGCTTTTTCCTCTTGAAGAGCCCCCTAGCCTTCCTGTATTTTTCGTTGTTCCATATCTCCTTCAGGCTGCTCTTGTGGATGCTCCCCATCACCAGTGGTTCAAAGAACTCGTGCTGTCTGGCCACCGTACCTTTCTTCAGAACGAAATAAACGTCAAGCGGGTAGGCGATCCACGGGCAGAGCGTCACCGTCCCATCCCACCTTACGTTCATGGGTCCGAACCACGGGAACCTGCAGAGGGAATTCCCCCTGACCTCAAGCTGCGGGAACCTCACCTTAACCCCCATCCTACCCGCGAGCATCTTAGTCTCATCGAACGCCTTCCGTATTACCACACTTTTCCTGAACGAAAGCAATGACTGCTTGCTGGTGAAATCGTTCCAACTTATGACGTTCTGGAACCATACGCTCGGCACCCCAATCCTGTGGGCAAGCTTGACCATCTCCGACATCCCGTCCAAGTTATCCTTCATCAGGGCGCAGGTCATGGAGACGCGCGGCACCTTCGAACCCATCTCCTTCCTGAGCCCCAGCAACCCCTCCAGGTTTCCGATCACCTTATCGAACTTCGCTCCCTTCCTTATGCCCTCGAAAGTCCCGGGGTCAGCGCTGTCCACAGAGAATATAATGTCGTCGACACCGAGCTCCACGATTTTTCTCGCGATTTTATGATCCAGCATCGTGCCGTTTGTAGAAAAGCTGACCTTCGCCCCAACACCTTTAGCAATACCGACCATTTTCGTGAAGTTTGGGTTCAGCATGGGCTCCCCGACCCCCCACAGGTAGACGAAATCGAGCTCCGGTAGGGACTGGCGTATCGCCTTTTTGTATGTCTCTATCGGCATGTCAGTCATCTTAAAGCCCTTGAACCCCTGGTTCGGGCACATCTTGCAGCGCAGGTTGCACTTCGTCGTAATCTCTACCTGGACACTGCGCGGGTAGTATGGGAGTTTCGTCGGGCACGCGCGGTAGAAGAGTGATGGGAACCTCGACCAAGTGAACTCGGAGAAATATGACAGCGCCCTATTCAGCACGGGATTACGACCTCGGGATTTGAGCGCCATATGGACATCCGTTTAAATTGGTCGGGCATTTTTATAAAGAGGTAACCCAAAGCGAATGTCATATTTCCTTCGATATACCGTACTTCTTCTCCCTCTCCCTCGTGTCGAACGCCCTGCAACCCGCACAGAGTATCGGCACCGGCCCGTGTTCCCTGGGCACCATCTGCCTGAACTTCTTGTACCTCTCGGAGTCCCATATCTCCTTGAACGACTTCTCCGATAGCTTCCCGAAGCTGTACTTCCTTAGCATGGGTCGCTTGTTAGACATGAGCACCGCGCAGCACGGCAGCACGTACCCTCCAATCATGATGTACGGCTCGGCCCAGGCTGTGCAGTATTTCACGGGCGGGAGCTCCGGCTCGTTTATGTGCGAGAAGGCGACGCGGACGTTCAGCTCCTCCGCCTTCTTAACGGTCTCGTCGATTATCTCCTTAGGTACCTCTGGGATGAAGAGGTGCTCGATCTCCTTGAACTTTAGTATGCTGACGAACTCCAGCTTGCCGCCGTCGCCGAGGTCTCCTAGCGAATGTATGAGCTCGACGAACTTTGGCATCTCGTGCATGTTGAGCTTGTTCACCACAAATCGGAAGCACAGAGTCGGCAGGGGTGAACCCATCTCCCTCTTCATCTCGAGGAACCTCTTGATGTTGCCCAGCGCCTTGTCGAAGTCGCATCCGACCTTTATCTTCTCATAGGTCTCTTTAGTCGCCCCGTCCATAGAAATCCATATGCAGTTAACGCCCAACTCGATTAGCTGCCTAGCCACATTCTCGTCCACGAAATCGAACTCGTCGACGAAGTTCACGGATATCCGCCTTGACCTGAGGTACTGGATGATCTTCAGGAAATCCTTGTTCAGGAACCCCGAGCCCTCGCCGGTTACGTTTATCCACTTTAATTTGAACTGGTCTACTATCTTCCTGAATTCCTCGAACGACAGCATCTCACTCTTCTCGTTCCAGTACGTGTGTTCGCACAACACGCATTTTTTGTTGCAAATGGTGGTGTGCTCCACCTCGACCTTGTACGGGAATCTCAGAAAGCTTGGGCGTAGCCTGAACAGCGGGTCCATGACAGAGAACTCCCCACCTTCGTCCGAGACTATGAGCTTCACCAGGACGAAATCGATCGCCTCCCTGAGCCCCCTCCGCTTCAACAGGTACCAGGATGTCCTCCTGTACCCCCAGATCGTCCTGAGGATATGGTGCACTTCCTCCAACCTCTGTCTTATTGAATCTGGCGACATGTGTTCAACCCTCACCTTCCTATTCGTATTTAGATATTTAGATGTCCATCAGTCGAAATCCATGTCGACGGAACATATCGAGTGCGGCTTGAGTTTCAGCTCGAACTCCATTCGTTTTGGCGAGTTCATAATTTCAACACGTTTCATCTTGGGTTCGCCCGTTGAGTTGAAATAGAGTATCCTGTCTGAGAACCTGGTCGCGTAAACTCCGTCCCGCACGCCATCTATCTCCGGCGTTCCTTTCCATTGATACCTGAGACCCACGTTGTAAACCGCGTTTTTGATTGACCCGAACTTTTTCCTGCCATGACTAACCAGAACAAATCCACGCCCGATCTTCGTTACGTCCGAAACGCGCAAATTCTCATATAACCTAGCACCGTCTTCCACCGCGCGCGGGCTCACATTCGCATCCATAAGAACTCCGCCTCTTTTCACCCACTCCCTAATTTTAACCAGAGTGCGCTTACGCAAGTATGGCCCACCCAAAAGTATCAAGAACCGATATACTCTCAGCGCGCCATCCACGACCATGCTCTCGTCGACGATGTCAAAATCCAGTAAATCCCTGAGCCGCGAGGCATCGCCGTAAACAGAACCTAGCGT
>CAYMXQ010000003.1:0-3482 GCA_964394495.1 Hadarchaeota archaeon (SeqCode) | reverse complement strand
ATTGACGTGCTTGGAAACATTACTGCAACTTCGACAATCGGTGCGTCTCCAGTTGAGTATTGGATGTTATTGGAAAAAGTAAGCGCGTTGGGGGTCGGTCTCCCCAGGACCAGCCCACGCGACCTCGTCCATCTGGAGTCTATGTCGTTGCCGAGGATGTCCTTGAAATAAATCCCCCGGGCTCCCGATGTCGCGGCGTCGAAAATCCTGGCGACCGTCCCTTCGGGCGAATCATGCCAAGCCTCCTCGGCCGTGAAGTAACCACCATAAAACTTGCTCGAGCATGCGGCCAAACGTGTTAGCACGAACGTCCTAGCATATTCGTTCTCTTGATTCGTTATCCTTAGTCCGGCCCTGTGCTTCGCTGCGACCTTCGCCTGCGCCGAGAAGTCCGCCCCCAAGATGGGATTGCTGTCGCCCCCGGTCGCGAGGTATATCCTCTGGCGTGGGAAGTACTTCCGCGCGATTTTGACCCATCGCTCCGCCCAACCGGTCATCGAGTCAAGGTACCACTGCACAAAATCCAGCCACTGCGCCAGCTTGCCGGGGTGCCTCTTTATCTCCTGAAGGGAGGGGTACTTCAGCCTCATCGAACCAATCGAACCCCTGTCCCATACTGTGCTCCTCCTCGAGACCATCCTGACCCCGAACTTCACCAGATTCCTCATCGACTCCGCATACCAACGGAGGAAATTAGGCGTGACCTCGGGATAGTGAATCTCATCGAAATCGCGGAAACGCTCACCCCAGGCGGCGTTCACTTTTTTTATCGACCCATATTTTTCCCCCATGGATGCCCTGAAACCAGAAATCGCGTGCTCGTCGCCGCACCACCACCCTGGATGGGTGTGGAAACCCTTCGGCCTGGAGAAGCCACCTGTGGCCGGGTACAGCGCTTCACCCCAGTTCCCACTTATCCCGAGTTCGATGCTTTCTATCACTTCGGATTTCCTGTAGTGCCCGCCAAAAAGCCGCAAAAACCTCTCGACGCGCCTCGGCAGGTTCGGGTTCCAGATGGACTGGATCTTCGTCTCCAGCCCGTGCTCCAGACACTTCGCGTAGACGCTTTCGCTTGTTTTCTGGAACCACTCCGGCGTGGCATAATGCGGGCCCAATATCAGGAAAGGTACCCACTTCAATCCATGCCCTTCGAGCTTCTCAACTAACTCATCATATGCGGAGAAATCAACCTTTCCAGGGCGTTTTTCTACCCCCGCCCAGTAGACATAGGACTGTAGGCTAGTCATCCCGACCTTTTTACAGTTCTCGAACGCCTCATCCCTCAACAGCTCCGGATGTACCCTGCCGATAGCCTGCCATTGATGGATGAGCTCGATTTTGGATGTCATAAACCCTCAGCGTCCGTGCCGGATTGGGCTTCCTTCCCTATCTCCCCGACAGAACTTTTAAACAATGGGTGGAAATACTTGATTACTGATGTAAAAACGGTGGATGTGCGGACGGGAGGTCTTTATACGGGGGATAAACTGAACCTTCGCAAAATCAGACTAGTTGCATTTGACTTTGATGGGGTGTTCACAGATAACCGGGTCTATGTCGACCAAAGTGGCAGGGAGATGGTCCGCTGTTGGAGGTCCGACGGCGTGGGGTTAGGCAGGTTAAAAGAAATTGGCGTTGAAGCAATTGTGATAACTACGGAGGTCAATCCTGTCGTGGAAAAGCGGTGCGCTAAACTGGGGATTGATTGCGTAACTGGTTGCAATGATAAGCTATCCGCTCTGAAAAAGATTATGCGCGAAGAGGGTTTAACCCTAGAAGAGGTATGTTTTGTTGGTAATGACCTGCCAGACCTAGAGTGCCTAAAATACGTGGGTCACCCCGTTGCCGTGAAGGATAGCGCGGAAGAGGTGTTGAAGGTCGCGAAATATACTACCCAAAGAGAAGGGGGATCCGGAGCGGTAAGGGAAGTCTGCGACCTGATTTACAGGGCTCGAAGGAAAACTCCCTGATAAAAAGGCGTCACCACTTTAACGCCTCCACAGGGACTACCGTATCTTCAGGTATGTCCTGTTTGGCGGTTTTTCCGACCAACGCATCTATGTATTTTGGTTTCAAACCGGTACCGGGACACTTTACAGTCAAATCCTCTCTCCGAATCACTTCACCTGCTCGGATGTGTCGCGTGCTCACCACGCTCTTCGTCATTTTCATCCTGATCGGCATTTCGATGTCTAAAATCCTCTTCTCGCCATCGCCCAGCGCTTCTTCCAGTTTCCGTACGTTTTTGATTAACTCTGCCAAACCTTGTGGTTCCAGGGACGCAGCATGGTCTGGTCCCTGCATTGTACGGTCGAGGGTGAAATGACGTTCCACCATGCAGGCTCCCATCAACCTCGCGCCGAGGGACACGGCGAACCCTGATTTCTCGTGGCCGGAATAGCCAACGGGCACTTTGTACCTCTCCTTAAGTTTCGGGATCATCCGAAGATTCGCCAGATTGTTATCGAAGGGGTAAGCGGAAATACAGTGGAGCAAAACAACGTTGTTGCCGTTCCTTTTTACTATGCCCATTGCCTCGTCAAGTTCTTCAAACGTACACATCCCAGTCGATAGGATGACCGGCTTGCCTTTTTTGCATATGTAATCTATCAGCGGGAGATTGGTGATGTCAAACGAAGCTATCTTGAAACATGGGATACCGAGTTCATCCAGAAAATCAGCGCTTTTGAAGTCAAACGGAGTGCCGCAAAAACCTATCCCCAACTTCTTGGCGAAATTGAATAGCCGGTGCCAGTCTTCCTCAGATAACTCCAGCCTTTCGCGGTGCTTGCCGTATGTGGAGCCAAACGAATCGTACTTCGAGTAGGGCTGATTCTTGAGCTCTTTGGTCATCAAACTGTTTACGTCCCTCTTCTGGAACTTGACGGCGTTCGCCCCGCACTCTTCGGCTGCCTCGATCAGTTTTTTCGCTATCTCGAGCTCACCGTTATGGTTGTTCCCTATTTCCGCCACTATGTAACAGGGGTGGTTGTCCCCAACGTACTTGCTCCCGATCTTGACTTCTTTCATCTAAAGCTCCTTTCCGTATTCGCCTAAAAAAATATATGTATCGCCTAGAAATGTATTGTGCTGACAGCGGCTATATGTGGGCAAAATTCTTATCCCCACGAAGGGGCATGTTTTATGGGTAATGATTTGCCTGAGCTGGAAAGGGACAAATTGAGGGAAATGTTTGGCTTGTCTGGCAAGGTGGCCATAGTCACCGGAGGGATGGGGTTGCTGGGCAGGGAATTCGTGAAAGCATTGCGGGGTGCCGGGGCAAAGGTCGCAGTATTTGACATGGAGACGGGAAAGTACCCCAAGGATTTTGAGGTGGTCTTACGGGACAGTGGCGTTGCCGTTTACAAGACCGACATAACGGACAAAAAATCGATAAACAAGTCTTTGAACGCCGTCCTGAAAAAGTGGGGCAAACCCAGTATCCTCGTCAACACCGCGGCCATAGACGTCCCCCCGTACTC
>CAYMXQ010000002.1:63506-67190 GCA_964394495.1 Hadarchaeota archaeon (SeqCode) | reverse complement strand
CACCCCTGGGACAGGGGGATGCGTAAAGAGGATCCCACAGCTCGTTGCCTTTCCCGTTGGGTATGGGCTGTGACACCAGCTCTCTGAGCGGTCGCATGAAGCCACCTCCTTTAGGTGGTGGTAGTTCACGGCTGTTTTCGGCCGCTGCCCGGACTTGGTCCTCCCTTGGGCATCCCCTTCATCAACTTGGCCCACGGTCCGACCTTCGGGCCTCTTCCCTTGGCGAAGGCCTTGATGAACTTTTTCATGAACTCGTACTGCTTCAGCAGCTCCCTCACGTTCGCCTCGGTCGTCCCAGAGCCACTCGCGATGCGACGTATCCTGGAGGCGTTTAGCAACTTTGGGTTCTCCAGCTCCCCGGGGGTCATAGACTGCATAATCACCTTGAACTTCTTCAGCTTCTCCTCCCCGACCTGCATCTGCTCCTCTGGGACTGACACCCCAACACCAGGGATCATCTGCATGAGTTTCTTCAGGGGGCCCATCTTCCTGATGGCCTCTAGCTGGTCATACACGTCCCGGAGGGTCAACTTGCCTGCGAGGATCGCCTTCATGTCGGCCGGTTTGAGCTTTTCCTCCTCCGCCACCTCTTCGATCTTTTTGAGGAGAGTCTCTATGTCGCCCATACCGAGGAGGCGAGCCACGAAGCGCTCGGGCATAAAGGGTTCTAGGTCATCGATGTGCTCCCCGACACCTATGAACTTGATCGGGGCACCAGTCGCCGCTACCGACGAGAGCGCTCCTCCGCCCTTGGCCGTGCCGTCGAGCTTGGTCACTAAGATGGAACCGATTTCCGTTGCAGACTTGAACGCTATAGCCTGCTCCTTGGCCTGTTGCCCGATGGTGCCGTCAATCACGAGCATTATCTCGTTCGGCCCTATGCCCTTGGCTATCTGGCGCATCTCCTCCATGAGAGCCTCCTCTTTGCGGTGCCTGCCAGCTGAATCCACGATGATCAGCTCCAGCCTGTCCTCTTTGAACCGCTTCACCCCCTCCTTCGAGACCTTAATCGAGTCCTTTACTTTGGGATCTCCGAAGACCTGGACGCCCACCTGTTGACCCAGCTGGCTGAGCTGCTCGTATGCCCCTGGACGGAACGTATCGGCGCAGACGATGCCAACCTTGAACCCACGCTTTTTGAACTGGGCCGCCAGCTTTGCGATGGAGGTGGTCTTCCCACTCCCCTGGAGGCCAACCATCAACAGAACCGTCGACTTCCCGGGCTCGATATTGAGCGGGGCTGGCTTGCCGAGGAAAGCCGAGAGTTCCTCGTAGACTATCTTGATCACATGCTCCTTGCGCCCCATGCTCGGAGGCAGTTTCTCTTCCAGCGCGCGTTTCTCGATTCTTTTTGTAAGCCCTAGCACGAGCTCGACGTTGACATCCGCCTGTAGGAGGGCGCGCTGGATCTCTCGAACGAGCTCCTTGATCGCCTGCTTGTCGACATGGGGCATCCGGGTCAGCTTCTGCAGCGCACCGTGGAGCGCCTTCCCAAGCCCGTCTAACACCATATAATCTCACCGGTAATCGTTTGTCGCGAGGATTAAATAATGCATTCTCAGAGTAAAGATGTGAAACAATGAAAGCCCTTATACTCGCAGGGGGTTTCGCGAAAAGACTGGGTCCCCTGGGGCAGTACATACCAAAGGCCATGTTCGTCACGGAAGGAGACACAATTTTGGGCCACCTTGTGAAAAAACTCGAGGCTTTAAAAATAGAGCCGATCATCTCGACCAACAAGAAGTTCAAGGACTTCTTCTCCAAGTACAAGAACGTCATCGTCGAGAAGGCGACGGCGGAGGAGGAGAAACTCGGGGCAGTCTCGGCGATCGATTATGCGATAAAACAGATGAAGATAGACGACGACCTTATCGTGATATGCGCAGATAACTACCTCTCGTCCGACCTGAAGGGTTTCGTGTCGAGTTACACCGGAGAGCCTATCGTTGGAATATACTACGTCGGGGAGAGGCCAGACATGAAACCGGAGGAGATGGCAAGCGTGAAGTTCGAAGGCAGTGAAAAGTACCCACCGCCGAAGCAAAGCTTCACCATAAAGGACTTCAAGGAGAAAGTCAAGCCTACGCTCAGCGAGTACGTAGGTGTCGGTATATACCTACTACCGAAGAGGACCTTCCCCGTACTGGACAAATTCTGCAAAGACAAGAAGCAGGACGCCCCAGGTTTCTTCGTACAGCACCTGATTGAACGCGGGGAGAAGATCAAAGGGTACCTGTTCACCGGTGAGTGGTTTGACCTATCTCACAAGAGCTACCTACGGGAGTTCAAGGACTCGACGCTCGTGGAGAGCAACGATGCATGCGTCGTCTGCGAAAAGCCGTTGGGGGAGAAGCTCGTACTGTCCATCACCGCCCTGCACCCTGGCAAGCAGACCGCGAAGCGCTCACAAGACGTCGCCGGGGTGTACTTCTTCGTCGAGGGGGAGGGGGAAATCGAGATAGACGGAAAACGACACCGCGTGGGCGGCAAAGACATAGTGCCTATCATGCCAAAGGAGTCCCACCGCGTCCATAACACATCCAACAAGGAGCTCATATTCATATGCGCATCCGAGAAGTGAGGCGGGGATCCAACTGAAGATAAAGTTCGAGAAGACATTCCAAGAGGCCAAGCTGCGGAGCCCGACCCAGGGTTTCAAGCAGATCTCCCAACGGATAGAGGTCAGGGAGGACCCGTTGACTGGCGAACTTTGTAGGATAAACATTGAACGGGCGAAGAGGCCCAAGCAGGCGCCCACCCCGGCTCAGTGTCTGGAGCTGGCGGAGCTGATAGGGGGCTCGGAGGCGAAGTGCTTCTTCTGCCCCGACAACATCGAGAAGATGACCCCAATGTTCGCCGAGGGTCTGCCGGACAGGATAAAGGTGGGTGACGCGTTCCTGTTCCCGAACCTGTTTCCATTCGGGGGTTACCATGCAGTCGGGGTCTTCTCCAAGGACCACTGCTTAAAACTAGACCAATTCACACCGAAGATGATCGAGGACTGCTTCAAGGCGTGCTTGCAGTACTTCGAACTCATTCACGAGAGACACGAGGAGATCAAATACTGGCACATCAATTGGAACCACCTGCCCCCCAGCGGTGCGAGCATAATCCACCCACACGTACAGATATTCGCTGACTCGAGACCGACACCTCGCCTGCAGAAGTTCATCGATGGGAGCAAGGCGTACCATAGGCGGAACAAGAGCAACTACTGGTCGGACCTGGTAGACGCGGAGAGGTCGAACAAGGAGAGGTTCATCGGAAAAATCGGGCAAACAGCATGGCTCACGAGCTTCGCCCCCCAGGGTAACAAGGAGGTCACAGCGGTTTTCTCCAGCACATCCTCGCTGGATGGGCTCTGCAACCGAGGATTGAGCGGGTTCTGTGAGGGGCTCTCGTCGATTTTGGAGGGTTACGACAGCATGGGGGTACAGAGCTTCAATTTTTCCACGTTTTCCGGACCATGCGACCAAGACCTAAGCAAATTCTACCTCCTGAATGCGAGAATCATATCTAGACCAAACCCTGCGCCATTCTACACGAACGACAACGGTTTCATGGAACGGTTCCACCAGGAGCCCATCATAGAGACGATGCCGGAGGACTTGGCAAAGGAACTGAGGGCACGCTTCTGAGCCTGAGAAACACAAGTTTAATAACAATTCTAAACTAGCTTAACGA
>CAYMXQ010000002.1:0-63496 GCA_964394495.1 Hadarchaeota archaeon (SeqCode) | reverse complement strand
GGCGACTAGAACCTGGTCGTTATGACGAGGACATTGCAAATAATGGCCCCAAGCATTTAAGAGAAGACGAAATAACCGGAATTAACGAGGCAAACATGAACATACTGTACTTCCCGTTCGAGTTCCCACCGTTCTTCGTGGGGGGCCTCGGGACATACGCGTTCGAGCTGACCCGGCGTTTTGCTAGGCTGGGGCACAGCGTGACGGTCTTCTCGAAAAACCCAGGTGACGCCATAACAAGGGACCTCTACGAAGGCGTGGAGGTGCACAGGCCGCTCGGGGCGGATGCGGTCGACGTGCTGCCCGTCTTTGTTCCTGAGGATGTGAAGAGGTGGCCACTGGACTCCCAAAATTACTTCGCCGATGTCTTCATGTACAACATCCTCTCTGCCACCAAAGCGATAAACCTGCTAGTGAGGAGCGACAAACGTGACTTTGACATCATCGCCGCACACGACTGGCTCTCTGCGATTGCGGGTATAATCTGCAAAAGATCGCTCAAAAAGCCCCTCGTCTTCCACCTGCACTCCTTGGAGGAGGGAAGGACCGGGAACGGCTCCCCAACCATCAAAAGTCTGGAAAGGTTGGGCGGGAGGATGGCGGACGCGATAATAACCGTCAGCTACGGGATGCGTGACCAGCTCATATCGCTTGGGTACGAGGAGAAGAAGATAAGAGTGGTGCCAAACGGTGTCGATGAGAAAAAATACGACCCAGAGAGCAAGAGGTTCTCCCCCGACAAAGTCGCGGCATTCAGGGAAAAGATAGGTGTGGGGACGGACCCTACGATGCTCTTCGTCGGCAGGCTCAACTGGGTGAAGGGCGCAGACACCCTCGTCCGCGCCATGCCGATCGTGCTCAAAGAAGTACCGGACGCGAAACTTGTCATACTCGGGAAAGGCGACCAGGAGAACATGATAAGGCACCTGGTGTCCAGCCTGGGGATCCAGAATAGCGTGAAGCTGCGGTATGAGATGGTCAACGAGAACGAGCGATTGCTTTACTATGCGTCCTGCGACATCGCAGCCTTCCCGTCTAAATACGAGCCATTCGGGATCGTCTGCGCGGAGGCTATGAGCATGGGCAAGCCTGTGATAGTCGGGGCGAGGGGGGTATCGGGATTCAAGGAGCAGATAGTCCCATACGGCCCTGACAGGTGCGGAGCTCACATCAACCCAGACGACCCCAACGACATTGCCAAGTTCGCCATAGAGATGCTCGAATCAGAGACGCTGAGGAAAGAACTGGGAAGAAACGGTAGGAAGAGGATACTGGAGAAGTACACGCTCGACAAGGTGGCAGCGGAAACCATCGCGATATACGCGCAGGTCGCTGGCGTGACCGAATAGGATTACTATGAAAGAGAAGGGACCGAGCCTCACAATGGTGCGTATTTCGGCTGTTGTTTTCATAGTCAGTCTAATCACATTCATTGTGTCCTCGTTTTACTTGATCGCCAGGGTCGGCTGGTTCACCACGCCTCTGGTCGCGGACATCAGGGTCGACGGTACTGGTTTCTCCGAAGAAGACGGGGAGCAGGTCGCGTTCAGGGGCGTCGGGATTATGCCTCCGATTTATCTCGAGAACAGGGGCGTTGATTTCGCCAAGTACATAGCGGAGGCGAAGGCTTGGGGCGCGAATACGATTCGGCTGCCGATTTACCCGGTGATCTACTACGGTTGGGAGAACGTGCTCCCGTGGGACGACATTGACAAGACGATCCAGCAGGCGGAGCTGAACGGTCTGATGGTCATACTCGATTTCCATTCGGTCGGCTTCCCACCGGAGGAGACCTACCACACCGAGTGGACGGGCGAGCACACCGAGGACATCTTCTACTACAGGAACGACTGGCTGATCGGCTTCTGGGAGAACGCGAGCGAGCGCTACAAGGACGAGAATACGGTCGTCGCTTACGAAATCTTCAACGAGGTCAAGTGGGCGGAGAACGATAACCTGGAGGTCTCGTGGTTGCTGTGGAAGGCCTTCGCCGAGGAGAACATCATAAGTAGGATTCGGCAGAACGACCCGGACAAGCTCCTGATAGTCAGCGGCATCTGGTACGCGAGGGATCTGAGCTGGTGCGAGAAGTACCCGATCGAGGACAACAACCTCGCCTACAAGCGGACCTCGTACTGGGAATGGAATCCGGCGGCCGAGTACGAGAACAAGCTCCCGGTCGTGTTCGCGGAGACCGACGAGCTTCCGCTGAAGGCGTTGGAGGAGCGGGGGGCGAGCTGGATCGCCTACTGTTTCAGCGCCGATTGGGCTCCAAATCTGCTCCTCGATTACGAGAACTTTACGCCGAGCCAGTACGGGGTGGCGGTGAAGGGCTGTCTGCAGGGCGAACCGCCAGCGTTGTGCTTCGTCGAATTGATGTTGGTCACGTACTCGGTCTCGGGCGTGTTAGCACTGATTTCGGGTTCCTTTCTGCTGACGAGTTTGGGGTTGTTGCCCGATTACAGGTGGTGGGTGGAATGGTGGACCGCAAAAGTGAAGAGCCGATCGCGGAAGAACTAGTCGAAAAGGTGCGGCCCTCGCTCGGCCTGTGGTGAGCCCAAAACTTTTTAACTCTACCGCCGAGAAATCTCATTCCTTCAGGGAGGGGATGAGAGGTGGAACCTATAAATGAGTTGGAGGAAAAACTAGCGTTGTCCACCTGCAAGCACTGGGTCGTGATGCATACTGCGTTAGGTAGTCCCGTATCACGTAAAGCTGAAGGGAATCGCCTGACGGACGTAGTAGGGGTGGAACGCCCCGAATTCACGTCTGTGGAGACGCCAGCAGGCCGTCGCCGAGGCAGGAAGCTCCCTGCGATAGCTGGGGGTAGTTCACGAAGAAGAAAAGTATCCCCCTCTATGTTTAAACCCGAGAAATTCGTCGAGGAGAAGACCGCGTGGCTGAAGCAGGCCATCGGCGGCGGGAAAGCTGTGTGCGCGACCTCCGGTGGCGTTGACAGCATGGTCACGGCCGCGCTCGGGCACAGGGCGGTCGAGGACAGGCTGAAGGTCATTTTCCTGGACGACGGTTTGATGCGCAAGGGCGAGCCCCAGCAGGTGATAAGCGTCCTGATGAAAATCGGGATAAAGGCCGAAATCAAGGACGTCGATGACGACTTCTTCAAGGCCCTGAAGGGAAAGACCGATCCCGAGGAGAAGAGGAAGTCGTTCAGGGAGGCGTTCTACCAGACTTTCGCCCGTCTAGCCCGTGAACTAAAGGTTGACTACTTGCTCCAGGGGACCATAGCGGCCGACGTGATCGAGACCAAGGGTGGGGTAAAATCGCAACATAACGTCCTCGAGCAGATAGGAATCAACCCGATGGAGCGGTACGGTTACAAGGTCCTCGAGCCGCTGAAGGAGCTTTACAAACCCGAGGTCAGGGAGGTGGCGCGGGCGCTGGGCCTACCGAAGGAGGTCTCCGAGAGGAGGCCTTTTCCTGGACCGGGTCTGTCGATAAGGGTCCTAGGCGAGGTGACGCCCGAACGAGTCGAACTCGTGAGGAAAGCGACGGTGATCGTGGAGGAAGAGACGAAAGAATTTGATTGCTTCCAAGCATTCGCCGTGCTCATGAGCGATAGAGGGACTGGGATTACGAAATCTGGGAAGAGAAAATACGGTGAGATAATGGTGGTTAGGGCGGTTCAGTCCAAAGATGCCATGACCGCAGAGCCATCGACCATTCCGTGGGACACGATGCGCAAGATCGAGAAGAGGATTACCAAGGAACTGCCCACCGTGACACACGTCCTCTTCGACCTGTCGAGCAAGCCTCCGGCCACTATCGAGTTCGAGTAATCTATTCCCTCAGATACTCGACCATGGATTCGAATATCAGCCTTCCATCGACGTATCTCCGCACCTGGCCGGCGGCGGTCCAATCTGGCAACTGGACCCCGAAATACGCCCTTTCTGGGTGCGGCATGAGCCCAAAAACAGTCCCGCTCGGGTCACATATGCCTGCTATGTCGTGGAACGCTCCGTTCGGGTTGACCGGATATCTTCCCTTTGCGTAGTTCCCCTCCTCATCGCAGTATCGGAAGACCAGTTGATCGTTCCTTTTCAGCTTTCTCAGGTTCTTTTCCTCATTTTCTTTTTGGAATACGAACCTCCCCTCAGCGTGTGCGGCCGGCATGAAGACCTTATGCCCATTTTTCAGTTTTCGCGTGAAGATGCAATTCCTGCGGTTCTCGTGTTTAAGATGAACCCACCTGCACTCGAACTTCGCGGAGCCGTTTATCGCGAGCGCTGCCTGCGGGTGATCACTTATGCCGTCGAACCCAGGCAAAAGCCCTGACTCCACGAGCACCTGAAAACCGTTGCATATCCCCAGGACTGGCCTCCTCTCCTCGACGAACTTCTCCAGCTCCTTTGAGAGAGCGCTTGTCATCCTTTTACCGAGTATAACACCTGCCCTGACATGGTCGCCGTATGAGAAACCTCCGGGGATCACCAGGGCATCGTAGCCCATAATCTTCTTATTCCCAATCAGCTTGTTCAGATGGACGATCTCTGACCTCGCCCCCAAGCTGTCTATGGCCACTTTCGTCTCTCCGTCGCAGTTAGTGCCGCCAACTCTCAGGATACAGATTTTAGGCCTATTCATGACATCACCTCAACCCTCCCTTCCAGGCTTCCCGCAGTTTTCTGGAGCTGACGTCGATCACTTTTTTACCCTTCAGCCCCCTCACGGAAAGCCCACCCGCCTCGCTCACCATGCCGACTAGCCCGAAATCGCCCTTCATAATCTTCTCGAACTTTTTCTCCTTCCCGCGTGCGACCTCGACCAGGAACCTGCTGTTAGACTCGGAAAACATTGCTAAATCATCTCTCGCCCTGCCGCCCATCGACGCCGGGACTTTCCTCAAGTCCAGCTCCGCACCGTGGTCGCTGCCCAGGACCATCTCCGCAGCCGCGACAGCCAGGCCCCCCTCCGAAACGTCGTGGCATGCCCTGACGCAACCCGGGTCAATCGCTTCTGTGACTGAAGTCAACGTCTTTTTCGCGTCGGCAGCCCTGACCTCCGGGACGCTTTTTCCGACCTCCTTGAACAGCCTGTAATACTCTGAACCGCCGAGCTCTGGAAAAGTACGTCCGACCACATAAATCGCGTCACCAGACCGCTTCAAATCAATCGAAACCGCATCTCTTACGTCCGGGATGATGCCGATCGCTGTCACCAGGAACGTCGGTGTAACTGGACCCAATGGCGACTCGTTGTACAGGCTGTCCTTCCCGGAGATGAAGGGCGTGCCGAAAGCCTTGGCGAAGTCGTAACATGCCTCGCACGCGTCCACCAGCGCGCTGAGGTGCTCGTTCTTCTCTGGATTGCCCCACGTGAAGTTGTCTAGAAGAGCGATTCTCCTCCCTCCGACCGCGACGTTGTTTCTAATCGCCTCATCGACGCTCGATGCGGCCATCCAGTATGGGTCTATCCGCCCGTAGCTCGGGTTCATCCCGCAGGAGATTACCACCCCGCGCCAAGAGTCCTGAAGCGGCTTCAGGATTGCGGCGTCGTTTGGTCCGCTGTGCTTGCCCTGAAACGGTTTCAGGACGGTGTTTCCCTGGACCTCGTGGTCGTAAGTCCTCACCACGCTCTCCTTGCTGGCGATGTTAGGCGCGGCGAGCAGTTTCAGCAATACTTTGGTCATGTTGGAGGGCTGCGAGAGACGTGGCTCGTTTAGCTTGTGTGCTTTGCGTTTCACGGTTCTCCTGACGGTAGGCGGACCGTACAGGAAATCCAGGCTTAGGTCAAGTATCTCGTGCCCGTTGTACACGACCTTGGCCGTGTTGCCTTTCGTGAAATGTCCTACTACCGTGGCCACCACGTCCTCGTCATGGAAGATCTCAAGCACCCTTCTGAGGTTCTTCTTCGGAACAGTCAGGAACATCCTCTCCTGGGACTCTGATATCCAAATCTCCCAGGGCGGCATGTTCGGGTGCTTCAGAGGCACCTTATCGAGTTCAACGGTGATGCTGCAGCCCGAGCGATCTGCCACCTCACCAGCTGCGCATGATAGACCGCCACCGCCAAGGTCGGTTATGCCGGATGCGAGTCCCTCGTCCCTTATCTGGAGGATGGCACGCTTCAGCTTCTCCTCCTCTATGGGGTTGGCAATCTGGACAGCCGGCCTGGAGACCTCCTCCGACTCCGCCGTGAGCTCTGCCGATGCGAACGTGACGCCGTGGATGCCGTCTCTGCCTGTCCTACCGCCCGCGAGGATGGCTACGTCCCCAGGCTTTGTCCTCTTCACGAATTTATTCACTGGTAGCAAGCCAACGCAACCGCAGTACACCACGGGGTTTCCGACGTAGCTCTCGTCGAAGTAGATGCCGCCGTTGACGGTCGGGATACCCATGTTGTTGCCGTAACATCCTATCCCCGCCACTACCCCGTTGAAGATGTACTTCGGGTGCTTCACGCCTGCAGGGAGGGCTTCATGATCGTAATCCAATGGGCCGAACCCCAGCACGTCCATGTTTGCTATCGGCTTCGCCCAGACGCCTAAGATGTCCCGTATCACGCCCCCGACGCCGGTGGCCGCGCCCCCGAAGGGCTCTATCGCGGAGGGGTGGTTATGCGTCTCGACCTTGGCCGCTATCGCATATCCGTGCTCGAAGTCGACTATGCCCGCGTTGTCCTCGAAAACGGAGACGCACCAGGGCAGCGATAGTTCCTTCGTCGCCTTTGAGATGAGGTCCTTGAATAGCCTTACCTTGCGCTTGCCGACGAGCATCTCGCCCTTGAACGTCTTGTGGTAGCAGTGCTCTGACCAGGTCTGACCTATGGTCTGGAGCTCGATATCGGTCGGGTTTCTGCCTTTCCTTGAGAAGTAGCTCCTACATGCCTGCATTTCCTCCGGGTTCAGAGCTAGGCCGAGTTCCTGACTTATCTTGGAAAGCTGTTCATCGCCGGCGTCAAGTAGGCTGACCTCGTGAAGCTCGAATGGAAACCCCTTTTTTACGTAAAAGGAAGTCATCTCATTTCACTTCAAAAGTGTAATCGTCTTTAACGGGGTTAGCGAGCAGCCTCCTGCACATCTCGTCCACTTTTTTCTTCGCGTCCTCAAGCGACGTCGCCTGCAGGTCTATTTCATAAATCCTCGCCGTGCCGACCCTCTGGACCTTGTACCTCAGGTCGAGCAACGCCTTCCTGGCCGTCTCGCCCTCCGGGTCCAAGTACCCCGGCTTCAACTTGACCTCAATCCTCGCGTGGTACTGCTTCATGGCTTCGCCCATACCCAAATTTTCCGAACCCGCTCCTTATCGTCAATTTGTTCTTTCCATCGCTTTTCTCGCATCTCCCGATAACCTTTGCCCCCAGGCCAAACCTCTCAGCGATGGCTAGGATCCCATCCACGTCTTCTTTTCTCGCAATGACCTCAAATCCGACTCCCATGTTGAAATCCTCGAACATCTCCCGCCAGCTCACACTGGCTTCCCACTGGATCAAATGGAATATCCCGTACGGCTTGATTAAATTGTCTTTTATGTAATGGATGTTCTTGCCCAATCTCAAACACTTCGTCTGCCCACCGCCGGTATTGTGGACCAAACCTGTCACTTGCTCCCCACACTTCTCCAAAATTCTCGCTACCACGGGGGCGAAAATCCTGGTTGGGGACAGAATCGCTTCGCCGACCGTCATGTCAAGTTCGTCGTGATGCTCATCGAACGAAAACTTCCCGTAATAGCCCCTGCTATCTGAATCCTTAAGCTCGGGATACTTGCGCTCATAGTCGTGTTTCATCAGACAGTGCCTCGCGAGCGTTATGCCGTTGCACATTATCCCGCTGTTCTTACGTTGCTCATACTTAGTGCGTCCGCCGCTCATCAGGCCCACGATAACATCGCCCGGCTTGATCTTCTCGCCGCTTATGACTTTAGACAACTCGACACGGGCGCTTATCGTGCCGGAGACATCCAGCGTCCGAAGCTGGTCAGGGAGGTCGGCCGTCTCCCCACCTAGGAACGGCAACTTTATCCCGTGCCTCCTGAGCATGTCAAAACATTCCTTGAAACCCGCGTTGAGGGCGAACAGCAGCTCCTCCTTGGGGACCTTGGACGGATTTATCGCGACGTAATCCACGAAACCCACGGGCGCCGCCCCCACACATATCACATCGTCCACGTTCATCGCGACGACATCCTGGGCTATGCCCTTGAACCAACTGCTCTTGCCAGTTTCACGCCAGTGGAGGTAGTTCTGGAGGGGCTTGCTCCCAGCACCATCCGTGTGGAGCACTAGGCCATATTTTCCAACTTTTGTGTCGCGAGTTATGGGGCAAAATGCTCGGGGAAAAATGCTTTTTATGGATGATTTGAAGACCTCCGTGCCCTTCTTTTTGACATCAACGCCTACATCGGCATATTTCGAGTCCATTTCCAGCCCCCACAATTCACGATTGTCTTCCCGCCTAAAAATGCAACACTCTCTTTTCGGTCGCTAGGATGTGCACGGGTACGTCGCGAGAGGAGTTCGGCAGTTTCTCTACTACCTGCATCTCGTACGCCAGACCGATGAATCGAACCGATGGCTTGATTGACGACACCTCCCGTAAAAGCCTGTCGTAGTAAGCCCCTCCATAGCCAAGCCTGTGCCCGTGGAGATCGAACGCCACTCCGGGTACGATGATGATATCGCCCTCATGTGCTGGAACTAATCGCCTGCAAGAAGGTTTGGGCTCGAGGATGCCGAATGCCCCAGGAGCCAGTTCCAAATCATAACCCCGCAATTCTGAGAAGAGTATTTTTCTCTTAGTCTTGTCGACGATTGGCACGAGCACGCGCTTGCCCATTTTCAGGCTTTCCTTAATCATGTCCTCGGTTTCGACCTCGTGGCTGGATTGTTTTGCGACGTAGAACGCGACTGTCTTAGCCTTTGAAAATTCAGGCATTTCGAAGGGCGATTTTTTGAGTTGTTCACTTTTTGTTGAAACCTCGTCCCTAGAGAGGCGCATCCTCAACGACTTGAATTTATCCCTGATTGTTTTTTTCTCGTTTGACACTATGCTCCTTCCGCAAGCTTTGTGGCTATCAGAACATTTGCCAGCAACATTGCGCGCGTCATCGGGCCGACACCGCCGGGCACGGGTGTGATGTGAGACGCCTTTTCTTTAACCTGCTCGAAATCGACGTCACCCTGCAGCTTACCACCGATGTGATTCATGCCGACATCGATGACGACCGCTCCTTCTTTGACCATTTCCTCATCAACGACAAAACTCGGACGCTTGCCAACAGCGCTGACCAGTACATCTGCGGCGCTCGTGTGCTTTTTCAGATTTGGCGTCTTGGAATGGCATACGAGGACCGTCGCGTTCCTATCCAGAAACAGTTTAGCAAGTGGTTTGCCCACGAGGTCGCTCCGGTTTATTATCACTGCCAGTTTACCTTCAAGCGCTACTTTGTAACGATCCAGAAGTTTCACTATTCCCTTGGGCGTACAGGGCAAGAGGTCGTGCTCGAAGTCATACGCGCCAAGCCAGAGCTTTCCGACGTTGTAGGGGTGTAGCCCATCCACGTCTTTTTTTGGGATTATACTGGCGGACACTTTTTTCTTGTCCAGATGCTTTGGGACCGGCATCTGCACGATTATTCCATGAATCTCATCGTCTGCGTTCAGCACTCCAATCAATCCCAGCAGCTCGTGCTCGGGGACACTAGATGGGAGCTTGTGTAACCTGAACTCGATGCCTACCTCCTTACAATCCCTCTCCTTCCCGCCAACATATGTTTTGGATGAAGGGTCGTCCCCCACCAAAATTGTCGCGAGAGTCGGCGTTATCCCTCGCCCCTTCATCGTCTTTACGCGTGCGGCGATGTCACGTTTGAAGTCTTCAGCAAGCGCTTTTCCATCCATGATCACCGCCAAAGCGACCACCAGCTAGAACTCGACGTCCCGCCTCTTCCCAAGCTTGTCCTTGTATCTCGATAGAATTGGTTTGACGGTGGTTTTCACAAAATCCTCGCATCGCTCGCTCGCATCGCCCAAATGCCCCTCCACCTTGAGCAGCTCGTCTATCTCCTTCGCGCTCAACTTGGAGCTTATGGTCCTGTCATCCTTAATGAGTTTGGACAACGGGTTCTCCTCGCCGGCCATGACCTTCTCCCATGCCTTGAACGATAGATCCCGAAGCTTCTCGTGCATCTTCTGCCTGTCACCGCCACGCTCGACAAGCTTCATGAGGACCGCCTCGGTGGCCGCGAACGGCGCGTATCTTTCGAGATTCTTCCTCATCATCACTGGATAAACCATCATGCCGCGCGCGATCCACTCGTATATGATCAGGCACTCGTCCACGGCCAAGAAGCTCTCGGCTATCGCAATCCTCCTATTCGCAGAGTCGTCCAGTGTCCGCTCTAGGACCATATGAGCCGCATTCTCCCACATCACCCACGGCAGTGCTGCCACGTACCTCGCCAGTGAGCACATACGTTCGGCGCTCACCGGATTCCTCTTGAACGGCATCGCAGACGAACCGACCTGTCCTCCCTTAATCGGCTCGGACAGCTCCCCGTAAGCCGGAGATTGCATGTGCCTCAGGTCGACCCCGAACTTGTGCGAACTCTGTGATATGCTCGCCAGGACGCTTATTACAAGGTAATCCAGCTTCCGGGGATACGTCTGGGTCGATATCTGGAACGCCTCAAGACCGAGCTTTTGCATCACCAGTCGCTCCAAGTCGCGCGGCTTGCCCTTGCCCTTTAGCAGCTTTTGAAAGCTGGCCGACGTGCCGACCGCGCCCTTTATCCCCTTCCCCCTGACGAAATCCTGGAGCAGGACCTCGACCGCGCGGACGTCAAGCACCAGATCTTGTGCGTAACCGGCCAGCCTGTAACCGAGCGTCGTGGGCTCAGCCGGCTGTAAGTGCGTCCAGCCGATGCAGGGCGTATCTTTATATTTCATGATTTTCTCAGAGAGCGATTCCAAGCAGTTTACCAGCCTCGTGAGCAGGATGTCGAGCGCGGCTTTCTTCCGCAGTGCATCGGCGTTGTCCTCGATGTCCATGGACGTCGCGCCCAGGTGGATCTTTCCTCCGCCGACTGGACACTGCTCCGCGTATGTCTTGATCTCCGCCATCAGGTCGTGCCTTATCTCGCGTTCGATCTCGTGCGCACGTTTGATGTTGATGTGCTCCGGACCAGCCTTTGACTTTAGGTCCGCTAACTCCTTTTTGGTAACGATGCCGTACTCCGCCTGAGCTTCGGCGAGGGCCAGCCAGATTTTCCTCCACGCCGTCCGGCAATCCACGTCCGAGAATATCTTCCTCATCTCTGGACTACCGTAACGCCAGGTGAATGGGGAGAGGAAAGTATCGTGACCAAATTTTCCTTCTGCCATGTCACCACCGACACAACTTTCCCCCAGCCGCTTTAAACTTTAGCGGCGGGTGGTGAGGAACGTATAAATCTCGCCCTAAGAGAATATCAACGGATGACGAGAAAAATCGTGATACTGTTCGGCTCCAAGTCGGACACCGACTTTGCCGAGCCAATTAGGCGGGTGCTGAAAGAGTTTGGAGTAGATTTTGACCAACGGATCGCTTCCGCCCACAAGACACCAGAGGAAGTGCTCGAGATATTGAAGGGATACGAGAAAAAAGGTGGCGAAGTGGTCTACATAACGATAGCTGGCAGGTCGAACGCCCTATCTGGGATGGTCGACGCTAACACGAAATACCCTGTGATCGCATGTCCTCCTCGCCCCGAGAAATTCTGGAGCGTGGACATCTATTCGTCTCTACGCATGCCTAGCGGCGTGGCCCCGCTTGTGGTCTTGGAGCCCGAGGCGGCTGCCCTGGCGGCGGTGAAGATACTCTCATTGGGCGACAAGGAACTCTCCAAGAAAATCGCTGCGTACCAGGGCAGGATAAAAGAGAAAGTGAAAGCAGACGACCAGGTGCTCAGTCCTCGAAAGTAATCCGATTTGAGATTATCTCACTTGACAGGGGCTATTGCTTCACCTGTCCACACGTATAAGTTTAGGCGCTCTCTGGGGAGTCCTATTGCCTTCACCATGTCATCCAAACGTTGATACCTCAAAGAGGTGACGCCCAACTCTTTGGCTATGTGGTCCACCATTTTCTTGTACTTCCCCGAATCCGGGTTTAGATACTCGCTCACGTCTTTCACGTTTCTCCCTTCGATAACCCTGATTGCACGGCGGGCTGCCAGCTCCTCCATCGTCCTCGTCGAATAATCGAACGCGCTCGGGAATAATAACGGTGGACATGCTATGCGCAAGTGGACTTCTTTCGCTCCATTATCCCACAATTTTTGTGTGATATTTCTTAACTGGGTACCCCTCACTATGGAATCGTCACAGAGTATGATTCTTTGTCCTTCGATAATTTCTTTGACTGGAATCAGTTTCATCCTCGCGATCAGCTCTCTGGTCTCTTGGGATGGCGGCGTGTAGCTCCTGTCATATCCCGGAGTATATTTAATCAGCGGCCTCCTGAATGGGATTCTCGATTCCAGCGAATACCCGATGGCATGAGTAGTGCCTGAATCCGGTACGCCAGCGACCAGATCTACCTTGACGTTGTCGTTCTTCGCCAGATATCTCCCGCACCTCTCCCTCACTACCTCCACGGTTACCCCCTCATAGGAAGAAGTTGGGAAACCCGTATAGATCCATAAAAAGGCGTTTATTTCGCCTACGTTCGTGCCATTTTGCTTTGCGGACATACCAGATTGTGTGAGCAGCACTATTTCACCAGGTAAAAGGTATTTCTTGATTTCAAAGCCCAGATTGAAAAAAGAGGAGCTCTCGGATGTGGCCGCCCAGGAATCCTTCTTCTGCCCTACAACCAAGGCGCTGTATCCGAACTTGTCCCTGGCAGCATATACGCCGTCCTTGTTGAGAACTAGGAGGGAGCATGACCCCTTGATCTTGCTGAACATGTGATTGACCCCGTCCACTATGTTCTTCCCCTCGGCGATGAGCTTGGCAACAACTTCGACAGAGTTAACGCCCTTTTCTGATATCTCGCTGAACGAAACGCCTTTTTTGGACAATTCCTCAACCAGCTCATCGGCGTTTTTTATCAAGCCAGTCATACATACGCAGAACGGGCCAAATTTTGAATCTAAACATATTGGCTGTATCTCATTTGGGCTTATCACGCCCACCCCACTGTTGCCGTGCATGTTCTTGTTATCCTCATAGAACTTTGACTTGAACTGGGTCTGACTCAGGGTATGGATTTTTCTCACTATCTTTTCACCGAAGACCACGAGGCCACCATATTCAGTGCCAAGGTGGGAGAGGTAGTCAGTGCCGTAAAACAAATCTTCCGCGCAATCCTTCTTCGACACTAAACCAAAAATCCCGCCCATCTGACCAGCCTCGGTTTAATTCTTGTGGGTTCCTTTAAGAAGATTATTGTGAAATTTTCTTACCCAAGTTGCTGTTTTCATGCCGAGAGTCCCTTCATGTGTTTTTTGCTTCTCTCTATGTACTCTGGGAGGGCCACGTCCTTCCTGTGCCTGAGCGGACCATCGATTTTCCTGATCCCATCCATGGATATCTCCCTGGCGCCTTCCAAAGTTCTCGATATACCCACCACCGCCACGACCCTAGACTTTAGAGCTTGTGTCTCCCCATCCCTCAGCTCCATGGCGCCCGGGTAGATCCTCAGGTCATCCCCGTACTTCTCCTTCAGCTTTTCGGCTCTGCTCAGATCCACTTTTTTGGGACCGGAGAAACTTGCGTATCCACCGTAATCCAGGGGAACCGCGTAAGTCACAACCGTGGCCTTGTCCTCAAAATCCAGTTTTCTCAGATTACCATCCAAAATTTTGTGGCAAACGTCCACGAAATCATCTTTCAAGACT
This sequence comes from Hadarchaeota archaeon (SeqCode), assembly GCA_964394495.1. GTDB lineage: Archaea > Hadarchaeota > Hadarchaeia > Hadarchaeales > Hadarchaeaceae > B75-G9. Next base: position 49,655 of record CAYMXQ010000002.1, on the reverse strand, counting down.
GGCAAGACGTTCATAACTTCCGGATCGCCCCATCTGCTGTTTATCTCTAAAACCTTCACACCATCCTTTGTGACTATGTATGCCATGTACAGAATTCCCCTCACTTCCGTGTTCTTTTTGGCCTTCTTCAGCCTCTCGTGGACCTTCGCCCCTATCTCCAGCGAATCCGTCCAGTCGCTTTTCCTCATGAACGGAAGCAAATCCCCTCTGTCCTTGTACGAGCCCATCCCTCCGGTGTTCGGGCCTAGGTCCCAGTCGAAAGCTCTCTTGTAGTCCCTGACGGCTGGTGTGGGGACCAAATGCTCTCCATCGGAAACGAACTGTAGAGAAAACTCCTCACCCTCCACCTTTTCTTCGACTATTACGGCTCCATTCTTAAAATTCGGGAGGAAATAATTCTCAAACATGCTTTCTCTAGATGTGAAATGGTCTCCCCAGACGCCAACTCCTTTTCCCGTCGCCGGCGCGTCAGGTTTTACAGCCACTTCGTTTCCAATCTCGTCCAGCCACGTGTAGACGTCTTTTTTGACCCCGCCACTTCCGCCATAGTCGCGTGGGTTGAAGACTTTGAATCTCGGGTTGGCCTTTGGGACTACTTTATCTATCAGTATCCTCTGCTCGACCTTGCTCCTCTCGATGAAGTACTCGGATGTCGGGCAGACCATCTTTATTTTCGTCTCTTTTTCGATACTGTCTCTTACCCCGTTCATGGCGGGGGCCTCAGGACCGACCACCCCGAATTCTATCTCTTTTTCATGCATCTTCGCAAATTTGGTGATATCATCCACATTTAAATCTGAAACCACGACGTGCTTACCTCTGGTCTCCTCGGCCTTTTTCACGTTGAACGGGTTCCTCTGCTTGTCCGCTATGAAGAGCTTGACCTTGTGGTCGCTCCTTGAAAGTGAATCCACAATACAAGCGCACCTGCTCCCATAGCTCACCACCAAAACCCCAACCGCCAATTCAACCCCTCCAACTCTGGACTTCCCACCCATCTCCGCGTTTGACGTAGATATTATTGTCGGCGTCAATGGCAAGCATTCCCTTAGAAAGCATGTCCAAGGCCTCCCTGTAGGCGGGACCATCGCACCTCTCCTTCATCCGCTCCTGCTGTTCTTTCGGGTCTCTACCCTCAACAGGCAAACCTTTGGATATGTATAGAATCGGGCCGCAGTCAACTTCGCCTACCATTATGTGTATTGTCGACTTCGTGACCTTCTCTCCGGCCTCTATCTGGTCCCTGACTACATCCGCTCCGACGTATTTTCTCATTCCATTTTCCAACACCGACAGGTCGGCCGGGTGCACGTTCAGGACCCTGTTCGGGAACCTGCCTAAGAACCGCTTGGTCAGGACGTACATGTACCCGGAGCACGCGATTATGTCTGGTTTCCACTTCTTCCCTTCCATGACGGATAGTAGCTTTTCGTCGTAGGCCTCTCTAATCTTCATGTCTTTGATCGGTTTATCCCCGTAGAAGTCGCGGATATCTGCAACTTCGACCGGTATGCCTAACTTGCCGACATTCTCTATACCGGATGCGTTCTTGTTGCTGGAGACGGCGCCGACGACCTCGTACCCCTTTCCTCCGACCATGAAGGTAACGGCGCTGGCGCCCCCGGAAAACAGCGCGACGATCCTCATTTTTCTGCCGCTCTTCGGCTCGTAAATGGGCTTCAGGTTTTTCACCATAGCGGCACCCACAACTCAGTCTCCTCCGAAAACTATGGCTTCTTCTCTAAAATAAGGATTTTACCGTGCACACATTTTTGCTGATGAGTGATTACTTTTTACCGCCGCGAACAGATTTTGGATGATTTGGAGGCATGGCTGGAAATGATAACCAACCCCATGATAAGAGCAGAGTCCCTTGAGGAGAGGGCCTACCAATCAGATTTGGCTGAAAAGGTGACGAAGAGAAATACCCTCATCGTACTACCCACCGCCCTCGGCAAGACGGTCATAGCTGCCTTGGCTGCATCGCACTTCCTCTACAACTACGGCGACAAGAAAGTCCTGGTGATGGCCCCGACCCGGCCGCTGGTTCTGCAGCACAGGGACACTTTCCTGCGGCTCCTGAAGCTTCGCCCCCAGGATGTTCAGGTGCTGACCGGAAAGTATCCTCCCAACTACAGGCAGCGCGCTTGGAACGGTCAGGCTCGCATTTACTTCGCCACGCCCCAGGTGGTCAACAACGATCACGAGCTCGGGATGAGCCTGAGGGATTTCAGCCTGCTTGTCTTCGACGAGTGCCACAGGGCCAAAAAGAACTACGCATACACGCGCGTTGCAAAGGCTTACGTGGACGAATCGCCCCACCCCATAATCTTGGGCTTGACCGCCAGCCCGGGGGCGGACAAGAAAAAAATCAAGGAGATATGCGACGCACTTTACATCGAGCACGTCGAGGCCAGGACGGAAGAGGACCCTGACGTGGAACCGTATGTGAGCCCAGTCGCGGTCGAGTGGAAGTTCGTGAAATTACCTGAATCTTATCAGACCATCAGGGGTACCATAAAAGAAATGCTGGATGAGAGGCTTCGAAAGTTGTCCTCTATGGGTGTGATCAAAAAACCACCTCAGTACATCTTCAGGACAGACCTGCTGAAGGCCAGTGACGAGTTAAGGCATAGGATCGGGAGTACCCATCTGAAGGCGAGAGGGCCGCTGTACGGTTTCTTGGGCCACCTGTCCTCGGCGTTGACCCTCTATCACGCGCTCGAACTGCTCGAAAGCCAAGGAGTACACACGCTCAGGTGTTTTCTGGGGCGGGTCGCGGAGAGCCAGAAAAGGAGCCACAAGGGGATCTTTTCCGAGTTCACTTCCAAGGGTGTTTATGACGCGCTCAGTTCTGGCTCGCTTGAGGACCACCCAAAAATACCCGTCCTACAACGCATCGTTCTCGACCAGCTCTCGGCTGAGCCTTCCTCCAAGGTAATCGTGTTTACTCAGTACAGGGACACCTCCTCCTACCTTGTTTCAAAGCTGTCTGAGCAAGGGGTGGCTGCGGCGAGATTTGTGGGTCAGGCTGATAAGGAAAAGGACTCTGGGCTCAGCCAGGAGCAACAGGCTGAGATACTGGACAAGTTCAGAAGTGGAGACCTGAGGGTATTGGTGGCCACGAGCATAGGTGAGGAAGGCCTGGACATACCGAGCGTGGAATTGGTGGTCTTCTACGAGCCAGTCCCGAGTGAGATAAGGTACATACAGCGGAAGGGCAGGACCGGGAGGAGGAAATTCGGTAAGGCGATCATCCTAGCTGCCGAGGATACGCTCGATGTCGGCTACCTCCATGCAAGCAGGCGGATGGCGGAGAGGATGAAGTCGATAATGAAACGCTTGAACACGGAGCTCCAACCAATCATCCGACCCGTTGCTGAACTCGAAAAAAACCCTATTTCACCTGAGGTCATCGCAGAGGCTGAGAAGTATAAACCTGAGCTCCACCCCGCCATTACTGCTGATGAAGATCTGGCAATGCCGGATGTTGGGGATACCGAGGAGGAGCGACTGGAAAAGTTCAATGGAGAAGTCAGAGAGGCGGCCAAACGCCTTCTTTATCGGGTTCTGGAGGTCGGTCGGGACGGGATCTCCATCGACGAGCTGAGTGGCGAGTTCAAGAAGGCTGGCTTGGACAAAGCAGTCACAAAAGTGGCAATCAAAAAACTAAAAGAGGAAGCCCAGATCGAAGTGACTGGAGATAAAATCTTCCCGGTGGGGGCTGAGGTCGCGAAGCTTAGGCCCCAAGATGTCTACACGTTTGAGGTGGAGAAGGTTCTCCAGGGAAGAGCGATTCTGTCTGTTGATGGGAAATGGCACGCTGTGATGGTTCCGGAGGAATACGACGGGCCCAGGCAGTTGCTGAAGAAGGGAAGCAGGTTCAGGGCGACTGCGAAGTTATACAAACTCGATGGAAAACTGCACGCTAGGATCTACTCGATCGAGACATCTCTCGTTTAACGGTCGTTCGGGCACCGCATTTTCCCTGCTTTTTCTAGAATTCCTCGGGCGGCCAGCAGCCCAGTGGCGGCCGAGGTGACTATGCCCCGTGACAACCCTGCGCCATCCCCTGCGACGAATAGATTCGGTACGTTCGTCTCCATGTTCCGATCAACGTTTATCTGCATGGCGTAGAACTTCACCTCCGGGGCGTAGAGGAGGGTCGAATCGGAAGCGACGCCCGGTGCCACCCTGTCCAGACGCTCGAGCCCGTCCAATATGTCTATCACGACCCTGCCAGGAAGGGCCATCGAAACGTCCCCAGGAGTGACGCTCTTTAGGGTCGGGACGACGCGCCCCTGCCTCACGCGCTCCACTGTTGAACGCCGCCCAGCACGTAGGTCTCCCAAGCGCTGGAGCACGGGACGCCCACCGCCAATCGTGGTGGCCAAGTAAGCGATCGACCGACCGTATGCAGTGGTGTCTGTAACTGGTTGGGTCAACTCAATGTGTACGAGAAGGGCGAAGTTGGTGTTTGGGGATTTTTTACCGCGAAGCGACTGTCCGTTCACGCCCACGTGAGTGTCGTAACGCTCCTCCATTACCCAGCCCCTAGCATTTGTGCAGAAAGTTCTTACAAAATCATTGAATGTTTTAGTTCGGATGTGGAACTTCGGGTCCCTGTTCACCCTGACTAACGGTTCGTAGACTGAGGCTGGCACCTCCACGCGGACACCTATGTCAATTGGGCCATGGGTCAGATTCACCCCCAGTTGCCGAGCCTGTTCAGCGAACCAGTCGGCGCTCACCCTTCCTGGGGCGGCCAAGATGTATTTTGCACCAATCGCCCTACCTTTGATCGTGACTTCATTTTTGCCTATACGTTCTACTCGGGAGTTGAGCAAGAATTTCACGCCCTGTTTCTCGAGCTTGCGCTTGAACGAGTTGATGACCCCTGGCAGGTATTCGCTCCCTATATGTCGCTGAGTAATCGGAATGAACTTTACGCCGGCTGCAGCCGCCTTTCGCTTGAGTTCCTCAATCCCCTTTGAACTCCCGCCGTAGACCTTCTTCGGGGCACCGTGCTCCACAAAAATGTCATCAACTTCCTCGACCAGAGCCTCTGCCTTCTGGACGCTTTTGGTGAGCTTGCTGAGGTCGCCGCCGATGTCGTGCCTGAGATTTAATATGCCGCTGGACATCCCACCGGCACCGCCGAGTCCGCACATGATGTGGCAGGGTTTACATCCTATACACACACCAGTTTTGAAGGCTGGGCAGGAACGTTTCTCGATCTCCCGCCCCCAGTCGACGACAGCCACCGAGAGATTGGATTTTTTTGATATTTCATGAGCTGCGAAGAGCCCCGCAGGGCCAGCTCCGATAATCAGCACATCGGTCAACTAGTCCACCCTCCTTACCTCTCCCTTTGGTTAAGATACCTGTTTCCTCTCATGCTGCCAACTTTGCCCAAAAACGTGCCGTCCAACAGATATGCCTCGGCTTCTTCAAGTCTAACGGCGCCCGCCTTGAACATCGGGCCGATGAGCTCCTCAGGGATCTCGCGATTGACGGCGGCTCCTCCGACCAGCTCGCCAAAAGCCGGCATCACTAAAAGTTTAGGTGTGGTCCCTTTGATATGCGCCTGTAGTTTTTTCGGGAACTTTTCGATGTCAAGCTTTGCGCGGAGCCAGATAGGTTCTACTGTCCTCCCGCCGAGCTTGTCCCGGAACTCAATCGCGGGGTGGTTGTGCCCAGCCACGATCAGCTCTGCGTCAAGCAGCGCGGGAGAAGGCCAAGTGTGCCCGTGCATCAACCCAATCCTCTTTCGCTTGCCAAGCACAATCCCATGCGCTTCGTGGATTTTCACGCCCTGAGGCAGCATACCCTCCAGCCCGCCGTCGTGGTTCCCACGGACCACGTCAACTTGAACGAGTTCTTTCAAATCCTCGAAGAACCCTGGAACCTCGCGCCACTCCTGCCAGCTGGCGACGGGAACGTTGTGCTTCACGTCTCCGAGCAAAATCAAGCGGTCTGGGCCCAGTTTTTTTATCAATCCGACGAGCCTTGCTTTCACCTTTGGGATCTGGCTAGGCAGAGAGACGCCCTTCTTGGCAAGCTCGCCCTCGATGCCTAAGTGCAAGTCAGCCGCGACGAGTATGCGCTCCCCTGCGACTTTGATGGATAGCGCTGGAGCGCCGCGAATCGGTGCCGCGCTCATAAAACTAACTTTGAACGCAGGCGAATAACTATAATGCCCATCTGGCGTTAGGCTCTAACCTTCCATATCGCTAGCCCGAGGCCGACCAAGAACATTATGGAAGAATATGGTAGGAGATTAATCCACCCACTCCCAGCATTAAATATCTTAGGTAAGAACTCCACCGCCCTATCGTAAAGGTCGGTGAATGTCAGGCTCAAGGCACCAGTTGCGATCAGGACGATAATCAAAGCAACTACAACCATCGCCAGCTTCAGGGCTTTTTTTACCACTGCACCTACGAGAAAGCCTAAGATGAAAGGTATGAGAATGGGTATGAGCCAAGCTATCTCGGGTGGAATGGACATCGTTCACCTTCTGTTTTAGGTTAGACAAAGTGCAAATAAACTTTTTGACGTCGATTGGCACGTAAATGTCCGGATACTAAACTGGGTTAACAAAAATCATACCTTCCCTATACGCCCAGCTGAATGGCGCACGCGCACAGGACCGTATTTTTGTGGACGATCCGGAAGCAGGAGTCTACTGCCCGCCAGTGTTCACACTCATTTAATCTTGAACCGGAGTAACGCTGCGATACCACCTATCGACATAAGCTGCTTACCCGCGTCGTGTTCGGTGCTGACGACCACGACATCTCCCCTCGTCCTGCGCACCCCCTCTAAGGTCACCTCCAAACCAGCTCGGTCAGACCTCAGAAGTTCGTCTGCAACCAGCAACTTTTCGACTGCACCCATCGAAGTCGCGCGACCGACCTCCTTCAGCCCGTAAGTTACAGGACCATCCCTCGCTATCTCAGTCATAAGTTTCTCTACTAGCGAGGTTTCATACGAAAAACGATCCTCCTGAGAGACCCGCTCGACCATCCCGCGTCGCACGATCTCGTAAAGCCCGGCCCTTCCCCCCGAACTTACGTCATCGCACCTCACCCTGCGGGCCAATTCAGGGTCTTTCTCACGCAGGATGGAAACAAACGCGTCCTTGGTGAACCCAGGGCCAGCGACTATTGCGACTCGGACATCTTCACGCGAGACCAAATCTTTCATCGCCTCCGCCAGCCTGTGGAAGAACTTTTTTTCATCTGCCTCCCGCTCGACGGAATAGCGCTTTCCGGCTCTGGAGTGTGAGATGGTCCCAAGCATGTCCAACCCATACTGGCGGACAAGCGCCATCTCAGCTGAGGAATCATCTAGAGCTACAATTAGGACGCGCGGCCTACGACTCGCGCGGACGGCCTCTCTGATGCGTTCGAGATGGTCTGGCTTCCAATCCTTTACTATTGCGAGCGTCGACCCCGGCTCAAAGCTGAACGAGTGGTGTTTACCCGTATCAGGTCCCTCTACGATGGTCCCCAAGAGGCGCAGACGGTTGGCGTGCTGGTGGAACTCCACGCTTTCTACCCTGATGGAGAGGGTCACGCGCCTCTTCTCCATCCGCTCGGGCCGAAGCTTGTCCCCGTCCTCCCGATTCCGCCTCCAAGTTGACGATACGACAATTTCGCCTGGGCTGATGATGTGCTGGAGGTGCCAGAGGTCGTCAAGCGTTTCCACCGCGAGCTTGATTTTTCCGTGCTTTAAATCCTTGTGAACGACGCGCATTGTTATGCGCCTTCTCTAGAAGAGTCACTTATCACCCAAAGTCCCTTCCAGAATCTCCTTAAGGGGTTTGCCATCTGCAGGGTTGATTTTGTAGTAGAGCCTCGTGCTTTCTAGACCAGCGACTTTCTCGATTGGTAGAGTAAATACTGGCGTGAGGCGGAAGCCGAAGCACACCATTCCCTGGGCTCCGGTTTCTTTAGCCGAAGCTGAGAGCCGTTCGACTTCATTCCGGGGCAGGTATATCGTCCCAAGTTTGGATGTTTTTTTGCAACTAACCAAGTATCTGAGACGCCCGCCCTTGGATATCTTCAAGTCGACCCCAAGCGAGCTCCCAGAGCGGTCCCAAGAGTAGCCGAAACGCTCGAAGAGATATGCTACTCGGTATTCGAACCGAACACCTCTGCCTTTAGGCGTGACCAAACAATCCCCAAATGATTTTATCCATTGCCGCTTAAAACATGGTTTGGGACTTTACATGGTGGCCCAAAGGTTAGTGCGCATAAGGGACGCGACTTCGGATGACCTACAGGCGATACTATGTATCGAATACAAGTGCTTCAAGGACCCTTACCCGCTCGGCCTGCTCAACCGCCTGCGCGTGATGCATCCGGATGGCTTTCTCGTTGCGGAGACCGACGGAAAGGTCGTCGGCTACGTGATAGGAGTAATCAGGTGGGGGGCAACGGGGCATGTCTTGGCCATCGGCATCGATCCGCTCTTCCGAAGGCAACGGGTCGGGACGACGCTCATGAAACACGTAATGGACCGCCTCATGGCAAAGGGGGCTAGGCTCATACGGCTGGAGTCCCGGAAGAGCAACATCGAGGCACAGCAGTTTTATTACAAGCTCAGTTTCAAGAGGATGGAAGAGATTCCCTACTATTACGAAGACGGAGAAACGGCAGTTGTGATGGAACTCTATTTCTGATGGTTCACCGCTGGTATCTCTGTCTTCGGAGTTCGTCCAATGCCATGATTCGCACGTTTTTGGGAGCCTTCTCGATACGCGATCGTACCCCGACGACGAAGCTGACGCCCTTTTCAGCCGCGAGATCTGCCAGCTCTTGAGTCACCACACCATCGAAGACCACCGCTTTCACGCCAGACGCATTCGAGAGCTTATCCCTTAGGTCTCTGACCTGCAATTCCTCGACTTGTTCCATCTGATCGTTGAGGAGCACAGCCTTCAGCGTCCCGCGGAGCCGGTTCATACTCTCCTCCAACCGCTCGAACTCTGGGGCTCTCTCCTCGGTTTTGGCTGGCTTTGCCCTGGCCTCTTCAATCGGGACTTTGTCCCGCAGCACTTTGATTATCTCCTTCCTGGTGAGGTCCTCCACGCTGCGACCTGGCGGAGGACGGGCAACAAACTCGACCTTCGCCACTTGGAGCAGTTCCTTTAAGATTAGGTCACCGCCACGGTCGTTGTCGGTGAATGCTGTCACTATCTTGTTCTTCGACAAATCAGCCACCGCTTGGGGTACGCTGGTCCCCTCAACGGCGATGACGTTCCGAATCCCCGCTCGTAGTAAGTTCAGCACGTCCGCTCGTCCCTCGACCACTATGATGGCGTCGGATTCGTTAATTCCCGGGCCAGCTGGGAGTCCCATGTACTCGCCGATTTCGTCGGTCCGCGCCAAGTTTTTCACCCTGTTTGTTATCTCCTGGCTCTCCAGCGCCACCTCCTCAAAGGCGTCCAACAGCTTCTTCGCTCGCTCGACGACGAATTTCCGCTTCGTGTCGCGCACGTCTTCTATCTTATCGACTTTTATCGTGGCCTCGCATGGGCCAACGCGGTCAATCGTCTCCAGTGCGGCACCTATGATCGCCGTCTCCACCCTGTCCAAGCTGGATGGGATGGATATGGTGCCTGAGGACTTTCCTTGTGTAGAATTGATGTTCACGTTAATTCGACCGATTCTACCTGTCTTAAGCAATTCCCGTAAGTCCAAATCCTCTCCAAGAAGCCCTTCCGTCTGTCCGAAAACCGCGCCCACGACATCGGGGCGCTCCACCACGCCGTTTGCCTCTATTTTAGCGTGGATAAGATACTTGGTCGTACCAATATCATCTCGCATAGATGCTACCTCCTTTTTGCCTAGCCTTTCGGCTACTTCGTCTTTCAGATTTTTTCCTTCCAAGGGCAACACACCCTATAGAAGCCAGAATGAGCCTGATGGTGATTCTGGCTTGATTTGATGATCGACTCTTATTATTCCAATCTGGTCCTAAAAAGCTGTTGTTCTCTTGTTATATTTACAACAATTAAATTAAGACGGCGACAGCCCTTGGATGAAGATTATCCCCATAGTCGTCAAAATCCAGACCAACACGCCCGCGATGACGACTCCTGCGGCCATAGCCAATGCAGCGCGTTTCCTGTCCAGCCCAGCGATATACGCTATGAGGGAGCCCGTGTAGGCACCAGTAGCGGGAAGCGGGATGCCAACGAACAGGGCGAGCCCGACCAGACTTAGATTTTGATGTCTTTTGGCGCGCCTCACGGACCACCTGAACATCCTCTCGACCAAACCCGACCTACGGCGAATCGGCGGGAGGATGAAATCCAGCAACAAGTAGGCGACCGGGATAGCTAGTATGTTCAAGGCCACGCATATCGCGAATACTGTGGTGGGGGAGAGACCGGGGTTGTACCAAAGGGCCAATGGAATAGAAAAACGTAACTCGAGGAAAGGCACCAGGGAAATGAAAAATGACAGCCACTCCATCATTCAAACTCCTCAACTGATGTTCGCTCTGGGATAAATCAATATTTGCCCGAAAACGCATGCATCTGCCACAGCTTCCGCGCTAACAAATTTTCTTGGGGAGTTTATCGATGCTGTCAAGTAATTTTAGTACACGCTGATTGACAATTCGATACATTATATTTTTTCCGCTGCGCCGTCTTCGGATGAAACCGCACTTTCTCAGTGACTGCAGGTGATGTGAAATCAAAGACTGCTCCTTTCCCAGCCTATCCACGATCTCGCACACGCAACGTTCGCCACCTTTTAACGTCAGCAAAATCTCCAGTCGGGTCTCATCAGCTAGGCACTTGAGTAACACGAGCTGATTTTTTACTGGTCGCGGCATGGTCTCACGTTTCAGACTGGAATGTCTTTTCTGATGACTAAAACGGGCCTTGTGGTGTGCCTGACAACATGTGCACAAGCAGAACCAACTAGCATTTCCTTGACCATCCCCCCTGCCGTACGAAAGTCTACTGTATGGACTAGCACAACTTCCTTCAGCCCGGCGTTTTTGAGCTCGTTCAAGGCTCCCGCAAGTTTCTCAGCGTACTCTGAAAAATCGGTTGGATAAAGAATCTTTTCAAACATGATTAGTCCTCCTGTGGAAACATGCTTTTCGTCCTCAGACATATCTTAACCAGCACGAGCATAATAGGCACTTCTACCAATACGCCAACCACTGTGGCGAGGGCTGCACCGGACGAAATACCAAATAAAGATATTGCGACTGCCACGGCCAGCTCGAAAAAGTTGCTGGCGCCTATCAAGGCCGCTGGGGCAGCTACGGAGTATTTGACTTTCCACAACTTCGCCCACCAATAACACACACCAAAGATGAAGAAAGTCTGGATTGCGAGTGGTACGGCGATCAACAGTATATGCACTGGGTTGTTGAGTATCACATCACCTTGGAATGAGAACAGGATGACCAAGGTCAGAAGCAATCCGATTATCGTGATATTTCGTAGCCGCGGGAATAGAACCGTCTCGAGCCACGCGATTCCTTTACGCTTTGCCAGGTACCTCCTCGTTAGGTACCCTGCTGTCAATGGGATGACGACGTAGAACACAACGGAAAGGATCAGCGTGTCGTAAGGTACTGGTATGTTGCTGACCCCGAGCAGAAAGCCGACTATCGGAGCGAAGGCGAGGAGTATGATCAAGTCGTTGGTCGCGACCTGTATCAAAGTGTGGTTGGGATCACCCCCACTCAGGTAGCTCCATACGAAGACCATCGCAGTACACGGAGCTGCGCCCAGCAGAATCGCGCCAGCCAAGTAGTCCTTTGCCAGAGCCGCTGGGATCCACGCGGAAAAAATTATCGTGAGGAAGAACAGCGCGATTAAGTACATGGTGAACGGCTTTATCACCCAGTTCCCAACCCAGGTTATCACCAGTCCCTTCGGTTTTTTCCCGGCTGCGACAACCGACCCAAAGTCTATTTTCATCATCATGGGGTAAATCATCAGCCAGATGAGGACGGCGACAGGGATGGATACATTTGCGTACTCGAATTTGCTCAGCGTCTGTGGGAATACAGGGAGAAGCTTGCCGATGGCTACCCCTAACGCTATGCAGATTATTACCCATATTGACATGTACTTCTCAAAGAACGCCAGCTCATGTTTTTTGTTTTTCATAGTCTATCTCATATGAACGTGCATTCATATATTTAAAACTGCTGGCTAAGTCTAATCTAGATGGGGACGCCAATTCGAAAATTTAAAGGATTGAGCAACATAGTGAAAACCGTGTGTTGATGAAATCGCCGCAAAGACCTGAGAAGTACGAGGCCCCTAGCTGGGACAATGTCTATGACATGTGCATCAGGGCCGCGGACAAGATAAAGCGCAGCAAATACAGGCCTAAATTGATAGTCGCGATTTCCCGTGGTGGATGGGTGCCTGGAAGGATTTTGTCCGACCTCCTCGAGAACCCAAAAATCGCGACCATAAAGGTGGAGTACTACGTCGACATCTACAAGACCCGCTCCAAACCCAAGATAACCCAACCTCTGACAGTCGACGTAAAAGGAAAGCACGTCCTCCTCGTGGACGACATCGCCGATTCTGGAAACAGCCTCAAGCTCGTTAAGAATCATCTGCTCGAGCTGGGTGCGGCCAATGTCAAAATATGCACGTTGTATCAAAAGCCGTGGTCGATTGTAACTCCTGATTTCGTCGTGCGGAAGACTGACGCGTGGGTCTGCTTCCCCCACGAGATTTTTGAAACTATGAAGAGGATTTATCTAAAGCTGAAAAAGCAAGGGAAGACCGACAAGGAAATCGAGCGGAAGCTCCTGTCCACTGGTATAAAACGTCCTCTGGTCCGCAAGTTTCTCTCGCAGGTAAAAGTCACTGAAAGCTAGCCTCTAGACGTGGTGCGCTGATTTTCAAGGAATTTAGCGAGCCCCTCTATGTCCTTGACCTCCTTGTGGACCAGCGCCCCAATCTTTTCCCTGATTTCGGTGACTGGTTCAACGCCGAGCTGCTTGAGGTGCTTGGCGCAGAATTTCGCCAGCCTTTCGCCTGTGCGGTCAAAGTCGGTGAGGATGATGGCCTCTTTTGCGCCGGATAGCCCCTCGATGAAGTTCAGAACTGATTTCCCGCTAGATATCTTGTGAAATCTCCCCTCGATTCCTAGTCTCTTTAATGTACGTACATCATCGGTTCCCTCGACTATGATTGGAACCCCGGCCAAGGCCTGTTCTTTTAACTCGGCGATCAATTCTTCAAAATCTTCTAGTGCTTCACTTGTAAGCAAAGTTATCGCCGTCGGGAGTCAAAACTCACTTTGGGCCTGAGTCGCTCACCCAGAGCCCTTTACGAAGGCACCTCTTGCAGACGTTGATGTCGCGCATGAAGCAGCTGGAGCAAACAGTGGCTCCGCACACGCCACACTTGTAGACCTCGGTGCCTACATGCCCGCACATGACACAAACACCTGTGACTCTGCCCATTCCACTCCCGTTTAATAATTTGAAAAGTTCAGCGATTAAATGTTGCGCTTGATATTTTGCCGTGACTAGTCTTTGTACAGCGTCGCGCCGAATTTTTCTATTACCTTTGCTGCAAGCTTTGCACCTTGATGTCCCGCCGCTTCGATAGATTGCCCACGGCTAAGTGCGAACAGGGCTCCGGCGGCGTAAAAGTCACCGGCCCCCGTTGTATCCACGACTTTTGCGGGACATGTGGGGATTGAGAACCGCTCACCGCGCGAAAAGACGACAGAACTGGCTTTTCCTTTTTTCAAATAAACTGTCGGTGCATCCTCTGCGAGTTTTAGCGCCGCGTCCTCCTCTTTCGAGCCGGTGAGGGCTCTAAGCTCATCCTCGTTCGTAAACAGTACATCTGATTCACGGATGACCTCGCGCAGCTTGTTTTTGTTCTCACGTACCATGGGCGGGTTCTCAAGCGAGATTGAGATGCGCACGCCATTGTCTTTCGCGAACTTCATGGCCTCGCGCGCGCTTTTGGAAACCCTGCCCTCTTTGAGGAGGGTTATCGACGTAAGGTATAGAAAATTTGAGTCCTTTACGCCATCAGCTGGCAAGGCGTCGTACTCCACGCCGTTTCCGAGGTCTGCCGCGAACGTGCGTTGGAAGTCTGGCGTTATGAACGCGATAATCTTACCGGTACGACCCGGCTTTTTTTCCAAGAAGGAGTTTATGCCCTGACTTCGCAAGCTTTTCTCGAAGATTTCACCGTCTTTGTCCCTAGCTACACGACCTGCGTACGCGGCCTTCCCTCCTAGGAAACGGACTCCTTCGCACACGTTACGCGCGTTATCTCCAGGGAGGTACGTGAATACCGAGTCCGAAAGTTCAGCGTGTAGATCATCAAGTTTTTCGCGGGGTACGAAATTTGTGGCGCCCTTTATCAGACCGTTTCTCGCCAAGAACTCATCTGTGGACTGTGTGAAATAATCCACGAGCGCGGTCCCAATCCCGAACACGTCGTATTTCCTACCCACAATCTCACCCGTTAGTAGGGCCTGCTCTTGAATCCAAGTTTGTAGCCGACGAAGTTTGTGGCGAGGTGAATTGGCGGGGTGATGATGAAAATCGTCAATATCACGTCCCAGCCAGGCACTCTCAACGGACTCGCAAAGAGTAAAGCCAACGCGATGAACCCGAGCTGGTCCAAGCCTGGCGCGGCTCCTCCTCGCGAGATGCCCAAACGACGTTTAATGAAACTACCGAGCAAATCCCCCGTCAATGCCCCTAACGCGAGCAGGAAGCCGAGTACGGTGTAAGTGAAAACGTCACCGGCCCAAACCCCCTGTAGCGCGCCCACCACGGGGCCTGCTACCAGCCCTGCCACAAATCCGCATATGGTCTTCCCAGGACCAAAAATCGGGCGCCCGTCTCTGAACTTTCTACCGCCGTCTATCGGCCTCCCACCACCCAGCACGACCGGGGTTGCGTTTGCCGCGTACGCCGGCAGTATAAACCAAAGTGCTGAGGCAATTAGGCCAAGTACTTCTTTACACAATTTCTCACTACCTCTCCCAACTGGATTTGTTCGCTAGAATTTATACCAATGATTTAAAATATCCCTCCTTTTAATGGTGAATGATTGAATGAGCGGGAAGTTACTCAAGAAGACCAAAAGCTTCTGCCCTGAGTGCGTGAAGGTTATTAAGGCAGAAATCGTAGAGGAGGACGGCGAGGCGCTGATTAGGAAGGAGTGCCCAAAGCACGGTAAATTTGAGGATGTCTATTGGTCGGATGCAAAATTGTATAAACGGGCCCAGGAGTTCGCGAGCGTCGGGAAGGGAGTAGAGAACCCCCACACAAAGGAGGACCGCGGATGCCCGTTCGATTGCGGCATCTGCCCCAACCACAAGTCGCACACGATCTTGGGTATAATTGACGTCACAAACCGCTGCAACATGCGCTGCCCGATATGTTTCGCTAACGCTGCTGTGGCTGGATATGTCTACGAACCCACATTCGACCAAATAGTTGAGATGATCCGTAACCTCCGCGCCAACGAACCGGTTCCAGCTCCAGGACTACAACTATCCGGCGGTGAACCAACCCTACGCGATGACCTCCCCGACATCGTCCGCGCCGCGCACGAAGCAGGCTTTCTGCACATCGAGGTCAACACCAACGGCAAACGGATCGCTGAGGATCTGGATTTCCTGAAAAGATTGGTGGACGCCGGGTTGAGCACGCTCTACCTCCAATTCGATGGTGTGACACCCGAACCGTACAAGACCACGCGGGGGGAGGATGTCCTACACCACAAGCTCAAGGCAATCGAAAACTGCCGGAAGGTGGATCTTCGCAGCGTCGTGTTAGTTGTCACGCTCGTCAAGGGTGTTAACGACAAACAACTCGGTGACATCATCCGCTTCGCGATAAAGAACATGGACGTCGTCAAGTGCGTGAACGTGCAACCTGTCTCGTTTGCTGGCAGAATATCGCAGAAGCAACGCAAGAGCTGGCGGATAACAATCCCGGATTTCATGAAGGCCGTTGAAAAGCAGACCGATGGACAGATAGCTACATCAGACTTCTACCCAGTGCCATGTGTGGTGCCAATCTCGCGCTTTGTCGAGGCCTACAAGGGCAAACCTTACGTAGAGTTCACGTGCCACGAACACTGTGGTGCCGCGACGTACGTATTCGTGGACGATGGCAAGATAATCCCGATAACACGTTTCGTGAATGTCGAGAAGCTTTTCAGTTTGCTGGACGAATATGCCGAGGACCTGAAGAAGGGTGGGTTCGGGGCGAAGACCAGGGTCATGGCGAAGGCGCTGAAGGACATCCCGAGCACAATAGATCTGTCAAAGGCACCGAAGGGGTTAAACCCGCTCAAGATAGTCCTGAACGTCATCCGCACAGGCGATTACACGGCCATCTCGGAGTTCCACGAGAGAGCGCTCATGATCGGCTGCATGCACTTCCAGGACCCATACAACTTCGACTTGGAACGCATTGAACGCTGTGGTATCCACTATGCTGTACCAGACGGGCGCATCATACCGTTCTGTACAATGAACTCGATCCACAGGCCTTTAGTGGAGAAAAAGCTTGGTGTGCCATTGAGTAAGTGGAAAGGCCCGAAGTAAATACGGCATAAAATGACCTAACTAGTAGAAATTTACGTGCTATAATTAAAGTAGGGATGATGCCTGTGAAAGCCGTGCTTGTAATAATCATCGCCCTAATGCTAGCTGGAACTGTCCAGGCGCAAGAGTGGCCTACTTTTCAACACGACCCCCAACGCACAGGCTATTCTGACTATCCCGCTCCGGACACTTACGAAATCGCGTGGACGTTCGATGCAGAGGGTACACTTTCCTCGCCTGCGGTCGACAACTACAAGGTGTTCGTAGGGTCGAGCAGTGGATATCTCTACGCGATAGATGTGTTCAACGGGAAAGAGATATGGAGGTTCAATGCGGGGGGTGAAGTCTCGTCACCCGCTTTTTCCAACGGGCGCGTTTACTTCGGTTCCCACGACCATTTTGTTTATTGTTTGGGCGTGGCGACAGGAGAGAACATCTGGAGCTACTCTACGCAGGGCGCGATTTACTCCTCGCCAGCAGTAGTGAACAACGTCGTCTACATCGCCTCAACTGACAACTTCGTCTATGCTCTCAACACAACGACCGGGCAATTGATTTGGGAGAAAAACCTGGCGAGTATGACCACATCTTCGCTAGCAATTGAAGGCAGCCTGATTTTCATCGGAACTTGGGACGGCACTGTCTATGCCCTACGTACGGGTGATGGGTCTGTGTTCTGGAGTCATCAGATAGAAAATAATTCAATAGTCTCCTCTCCGGCGGTCATGGACGGTCGCGTTTACATCGGCTCGAACGACGGACATCTCTATGCGCTTGACAAAGCTACTGGAGGTGAGCTCTGGAAATTTGGTGTGGGAAATCCAATCGAATCCTCCCCGGCTATCGCAGACGACACGGTCTATTTCAGCTCGAACGACGGCCTCATCTACGCCCTAGACGCCGAAAACGGTGGACTGAGGTGGAGTTACACCACTGAGGGACAAGTGCAGTCTTCACCTGCCGTCACTGACAACAAGGTTTTCATTGCCACCCAAGACGGGTACCTCTACGCTTTGAACACACAGAACGGGGACCTTGTATGGAAATACCACATAGGGGCCACAGGGACTGCCTCACCTGCCATTGCATATGGGAAGGTCTTTGGGTCGGGTGACGGTCGGCTCTACTGCTTCGGAAGCTGGGGCTCGATGCCGGGAGGTGACATCTGGAAAGGTTTCATCTACATACTCGTCGCGGTTCTGCTACTTCTCGCAGTCTGGGGGCTGGCCCGCCTGAAGCCACCTAAGACGAAACGTGTCAGGAAAAAGAGGAAGTAGTGGTGGGGTCGCCGAGATTCGAACTCGGGTCTCTGGCTCTTTCGCCTAGTTGGTCTAAGCCCCGATTGGCAGGCCGAAAACGGCCTTAAGCCAGAAGGATAGACCAGGCTACCCCACGACCCCCGAAGGACTTTGGCTGAAAGTTGAAAAAGTCTTTCTATCGCTTGCGGCCATCGAGCAGCCCTTCCATTTCCCTCTCCAGCCATTCAACTGGAATCTCGTGGGCACCTATCCTTAAACTTCCCCGCCCGCGATGGCGAGACTTGGTGGGCCTAAGATCTACTAGGCCTAGACCCTCCATCCGCTTTACGTGCCCCCAAAACTGAGTGTGGGCGTGAGGCTCCTCCCCGTACTCCTCGCAGACTACGCGGTATGAGCTCTCCATATCCTCTGTGGGCGCGTAAGCCCGTTTGGAAATCCTGAGCTTCCGCACGATGGCCAGTAGGACAAGTTTCTCGTGCGGATGCAGTTCGCGCAGGACCTCCCGTTTGACCTCAGGGTAGACCTCCGCCTTAGCTCGGCGCGCGTGCTCCGGTGCGACCACATCCTTCCTCTCCCCGTCCGCCATCATGCCGGCTCGCCAGAGCAACTCGAGAGCGAAGCGCGCGTCACCCAACCGAGAGGCGGTGTCGGCTATCAACTCCACGGTTTCTTCTTCAACCGCCCCCACCTTGAAGGCCTCCCCGATCCTCTGGTTCATTATGTCCGTCAGTTGCCGGGCGTTGTACTTATCGAGATGCAGGACGTTATGCATGAAAGTGCTCTGGGTCGCGGCGTCGAGGTACCTAAGAAAACTCTTGTCTTTTGCTATCGCTATGATGCTTATCCGATTAGGCCCCCCCGACTCCTCGGCCGCACGAGTCAGTGAATAGAGCAGGTCGGGGCCGTTCAGCTGCAGGAAGTAATCGATCTCGTCCAAGGTGAGCACCAGATAGGCATCGTGGGAGTTCAGGTATGTGACGGCCGTGTCGAGAAGCTTCTCTGGACCTAGCCCGCGATAGGGCCAGCGTGGGTTAAAGTGCTGGTAAAGCTTCACCAAGACGGAATAAAGTGTCCTGTCCTTACGGCAGTTTATGTGGAAGTAAATCAGGTTAAGGTTCCTACTTTTTACCGTTGCCTCCAACACGGCTCCAAACCTTCGGGTCAGGGCCGTTTTCCCGACCCCTGTGCTGCCTGTTACTAGAACTCGCTGGCTGGCCTTGCTTTCGATCACGGGTTTGAAGATCCTGGTCAGCTGGCGGAACTCCTCATCGCGGTGCACCAGGGCTGCAGGAACGTGATCGGGTAAAAGCTTACTGGCATCGCGAAAAACCGATTCCCGGCCGAGCTCCTCCTCAAAGATTTCCTCGAACAACGCCAGCCCCCCTAACCAATATCATACGCACACGTTAAAATCGTGAGCCAACGGTCGGGTCAATCATCGCTGCCGGTTTCGACGCGAAAGCCCGACATCTGCTTTTCTGCCGTTGGAGCCTCTGAAGACGAGATTCACCATGGCAGGTGTGACGAGTGACGTGACAAGCACGACCATGACCGTCATCGAAAGCAGCGCCGGGCCAACCGCCCCTGATTTTATACCGATTGCTGCCATGACGAGCGCCACTTCGGCACGCGGCATCATGCCCACGCCCACCCTCAAGGAGTCCCTGGCCCCAAAACCGCTGAGCAGGGCTCCGAGCCCACATCCCGCTATCTTGTCGAACATCGCTATGCCGAGGAAGACGAGGGCCAACAAGCTGACGCTGCTCAACGCCTGCAGGTCTGTGTGCGCGCCCATCCCGACGAAAAACAGCGGTATGAAGAACCCGTAACCCAACATCGAGACCTTTGCCCTGAGCGCTCCGGCCGCTTGGGACTTGTTTATTATCAACCCCGCCAAAAACGCCCCGGTTATGGCTGCGATGCTCACCATCTCGGCGAGCGCTGCGACCAAGAAGACGAGCGCCAGGGCCACGGAGAGCGTTATCTCTTCGACGTCGAGTCTGCCGACATAAGTTATGATGCGCGGTCCTAACTTGAACCCTATCAACACGACCAAGAGGAAGAACAGGCCCATCAGGCCCAGAGTTTCCGCGATGCCCAGGAAGGAAACTCCGCCTAAAGCTATGCCAGTGAGCACGCTCAGTATGATTATCCCAAGGACATCGTCTATTACTGCCGCACCCAGGATGGTCATGCCAACGCGAGTATGCAACCTGTTTATGCCTATGAGGGTCCTGACCGTGATGCCCACGCTAGTGGCCACGAGAATCCCGCCTGCGAACGCAGCTTCCAGGGTGGTCCAGCCGAATATCGAAGCTGCACCGAAACCTAGCGCGAACGCGACCACCACACCGGCGGCAGCCACAATCGCTGAAGGCTTCCCAGCTTTCTTGAACTCGCCCACGTCAATCGAAAGCCCGGCGAGGAACATCAGCATGATTATCCCCACTTCGGCAAGCATGCCCATGAACTCCCCCGCAGGTGTGCCTGGGTTGATGCAGAGGGAAACGCCGAAAATCTGCTGCGATATCCAGCCAGCCACGAACGGGCCTATCATTATACCTGCGATGAGTTCACCGGAGACCGTCGGCTGTCCGATCTTAGCTGCGAACACGCCGCCGAGCTTGGCAGCTGCGAGGAACACGGCAAGGTACAGTAGCACCGATAAGAGTTCGACCGCCATAATCGACCACCTACTTCACGACTCGATAGAGCTTGATGATGTCCCTGAAGGAAACTAATCCGACGAGCTTTTCGCCATCTACTACCGGCAGGCGGCGGAGCTTGTGCGCGGCCATCAGGTTCATGACCTCAGCTATTGCCATGTCTGGGCTCACGGCTACGGGACGTTTCGTCATTATCTCCCCAACTGTCTTCGCCGTTCCTTTCATGGCCTCCCTGAAGACGGAGCCGACCATCTTCTGGGGGAACGCTGGGTGGAGCACTTGCAGTATGTCGCTCTCGGTAACTACCCCCAGAAGTTTCTTGTTCTTGTCCACAACCGGAAAACACCCCTCTATCTGACCGAGCAGACGGTCCATCAGACCGTCGATTGAAGTGCCAGGGCCGACCGTCCTGGGCCTGGTGTTCATCACGTCCTTGATTTTAACCTTAGTCAGGCCTTTTATACGGTAATCTGGGTCCTGATGTCTTCTCCCAATTGCCATTTTTACACCCTATCAAGCTCGGGTCGTTATTTAAAATGCTTGGCCTATACTACCTTAACCATCTGGGTTTGAAGGTACCCCACCACAACGGGGATGTAACCTCGAATCTGTCCGTCCAGAGCATAATCGCCCGTGTCGACCTTCAAAGCCGGAGTCATGGACAACTTGTGTGGCGTGGCGAGCACTAGGATGTTCTTCTTCCCCACTTTCCTGATGACAGACGGACTAAGTTGCTGGTTTCCGCGACCAAGTATGAAGCCCTGCTTGCCTATCGGGCTCACTATTATTGTGGCGGGCTTGTCCCCCATGGTCTCTAAAATCTGGCTTTCGTTGACATCGCGAGCGAGTAGTTTAAAATCGTGAATAAGGTCGACGCCAAGCAACGTGGAATTGTATACGCCAAGCTCCTCAGCCACGGCGCGCGTTGTGCTTCCCGGCCCCAATATGTACAGGCGGTCACGTTCCATGAGCTCAATCGTCCAACGCGCAATCGCCTTTTGATCGGCCAGCTCAAACCCGGTGCTGCCCTCTTTGGTCGCCTGCATCATCACCGGCTCGTACGGTACATGAGCGTAGCCCCTCAGTTTGGCCACCAACCGGTTTTCGCGGTAGGCATCCTCATCTATGTCCATGACCTCCGCCTCCCGAAGAGGCAGGCCTTCGCTCAAAAAACGTGCTGCAACTTGGCCTGCTGCTTCTGGGGTGTTGGCAAAAGTCGCGGAGTGCATTTTAACACCTGTTGGAATGCCAAGGACAGGCGTTTTTGTCCCTATAACTTCAACGACATCGTTCATCGTGCCGTCTCCACCAGCCACGAGAATCAGATCTACGCCCGCCTCAAGCATTTCTCTTGCCGCGCGTTTCGTGTCATCCGCAGTGGTTTTCCCTAGAGTGATGTTCCCGATGACCCGCGCCTTCAGCCCAGCCTCTGCTGCCTCTGACTCCCCCATTTCAACAGGGTACGTGACCAGCTCGAACTCCATGCCGGCCCTTTTCAAAGCCCGTAATGCCTTCACTGCTCTGGCTGGGGAAACCGGCTTTGCGCCGAGTTCTGTGGCTTTGGCTACGACACCAATGCCATTTGTTCCCTTGAGACCTACGCGGCCTCCCATTCCTGCTATTGGGTTAACGATCAAGCCTAGCTTCATCGCTTCGCCGATTTACGGTACATCTTCCAGCTCAAAATAGGTTCGCGGGATGCCTTGACCTCGTCCAGCCTGCCGATGGAGGTGGCGGTCGGGGCAGCTCGCAGTCTTTCTGGGTTAGAACGTGCCTCCCCGGCGATTTCCCTCATCGCGACCACGAAACGATCTAACTCCTCCTTCGGCTCAGTTTCTGTTGGCTCGACCATGAGGGCTTCTGGAACGATTGGTGGGAAGTAATATGTGGGTGCGTGCATTCCATAGTCGAGTAAGCGCTTGGCCACGTCTCGCGCAGTTACGCCAGTTTCACGTTTGAGCGGCTCAGCGCTGAATACAACCTCGTGTTTGCATGGACCATTGAACTTGACCTCGAACCCGCTGACATCGGCCATTTTCCTCATCACATAATTTGCGTTCAGGACCGCCGTTTCAGCGACCTCCTTCAGCCCGCTTGCACCCATCATCAATATGTACGTGTACGCCTTCACGAGCACACCGAAGTTACCATAGAACGATCTGATTTTGCCGATGGACTCGGGGCGGTCATAATCGAGGTAGTACCGCTTTTTCTTCTTGTCGTACTCCACCACGGGCACAGGCAAAAACTTCTCCAACTTCTTGACCACACCGACCGGACCTGCTCCAGGACCACCTCCCCCATGAGGCGTCGAGAATGTCTTGTGGAGGTTGAAGTGGACGATGTCGAAGCCCATGTCCCCCGGACGAACCTTGCCCAAAATCCCGTTCATGTTCGCGCCGTCGTAGTACAACAGACCACCAACATCATGGACGGTCTTCGCGATCTCCGACATCTCGTCCTCGAATAACCCCAGCGTGTTCGGGTTCGTCAGCATGAGGGCAGCGGTCTTGTTCGAAACTGCCGAGCGAAGCGCTTCTAGATTAACCCGCGCGCGGTCATCTGATGGGATTATGATTACTTTGAACCCAGCCATCGCAGCGCTTGCAAAGTTCGTGCCGTGGGCGGAGTCGGGCACTATGACATCGGGTCTCTCTTCTCCTTTGGACTTATGGTACGCGTGGACTAGCAACATGCCAAGCAACTCCCCATGCGCCCCGGCAGACGGGTGCAGGCATACTCTGGACACCCCGGCTATCTCGGAGAGGTAACGCTCCAGGTTATACATAAGCTCCAATGCGCCCTGCACCGTGTCCTCGTCCTGATCGGGGTGTATGAAAGCAGCGTCTTCCATGTTGGCCAGCTCGTCACATATCTTTGGGTTGTACTTCATCGTGCAGGACCCAATGGGATAGAAAACCAAGTCGACGCCATAGTTCATCTGCGAAAGCCGGGTGTAGTGCCTGACCACTTCAGGCTCGGATAACTCCGGCAGATTCAGCGAACGGCGCGCTAGCTTGTCTGGGATTTTTATGTTTGCCAGCGCTTTTTTAGGCGGGCTAACTCCTTTACGGCCGGACTTGCTCAGTTCGAAGACCAAAGGCTCCAAACGCCCCTCACGCGCCCACCTCGCCTGACGATAGCTCATTTTCTCCCTCCTACTGCTCGAGAGGCGGCTTCAACGAGCCCATCTATATCCTCTTTCGTGTGCAGTTCAGTCGTACAGAGTAGAGCCGTCTCACCTAACGCTGGAAACTCTTTTTTGATCGACTTGCCTCCGTGGACCCCCTGTTCCAAAAGTTTTGAGTTGAATTTCTCGATAGTTAGCTTCGGTTTTTTGCACCTCAATGCGAACTCGTTGAAGTGCGGAGAGTCAAAAATCGGCACTTCCAGCCCTTTGATGCCGTTTAATCTATCCATCGCGTACTTGGCGTTCGCCGCACATGTCTCAGCCAGTTCGCGAAAACCCTGCGGTCCGAGCGAAGATAAGTAAATGGCCGCGGCGACAGCGCAGAGCGTCTCGTTTGAGCAGATATTTGACGTCGCTCGTTCTCGTCGGATGTGCTGCTCACGAGTCTGCAGAGTCATTGCAAACCCCCGCACATTGCCTTCGAGCGTCGTCGTCATACCGATCAGCCGGCCTGGGAGCTGCCGAACCAGCTTCTCCTCGTCGCGACAGGCGAATATGCCAAGGGACGGTCCGCCAAAGCTTACCGGATTTCCTAGCGGCTGCCCCTCCCCCACAACAATGTCGGCGCCGTAATCTCCCGGCCCTTTTAGAAGACCGAGTGAAACTGGGTTGACCCCCACCACGAACTTGGCCCCAACGCCATGCGTGGCTTCGGCGATGTCATCCACCTGCGTCTCCAAGAACCCCAAATAGCTTGGATTCTCTACGTACACTCCCGCAACATCCTTGTCTAGCTTCTCTTTGAGCCGTTTCAAGTCGAGCTGACCGGTGCGACGATCGTACCCCACTCCAACTACATTCAGGGCTGGCCCGCGCGCATAGTTACGGAGCACCGACAAACGTTCCCACGAGATGATCTCTGGCACTATGAACTTACGCCGCCCAGTCACACGAGCACACATTAGCGCTGCTTCTCCAAGCGCAGTCGCCCAGTCGTACATCGAAGCGTTCGCGACCTCAAGCCCGACAAGCTCGCATATCATGCTCTGGTACTCGAACAATGATTGGAGAACTCCTTGGCTGGCTTCCGCTTGGTAGGGAGTGTAAGAAGTCAAAAACTCGGCGCGTTGTATCACTGCTCTCACGTGGGAAGGGACATGATGAGGCCAGACCCCTCCACCTAGAAAGGTCGGCGTCCTTGTGAATGGCCTGTTTTTTGATAGCATGGACTGGACGTGGCGCTTGACATCAAGTTCCGACATTGCAGGGGGAATCTTCAAACCGCGCTTGAGCCGGATTTCAGGGGGGATGTCCGCAAAGAGCTCACCGATGCTAGCGACACCGATTTCGCGCAGCATCTGCTCCCTTATCTCTCGCGTGTTCGGGATGTAGTGGTGGGCCATTTACATCAGTTTACCCGAGCTTTTTCAGGTATTCAGAGTACGCTTTGGAATCCATCAGCTGCCCGAGCTCGGCGTTTATGGCTTTTGGCTCTAGCACGCAGATCCAGCCCTCTTTGTAGGGGCTCGTGTTGACCAGCTCTGGGCGCTCCCGAAGTGCTGTGTTCACCTCTTTGACCTTGCCGCTCAAGGGGCTGTACACGGCCGAAACTGCCTTTATTGACTCAACCGCCCCAAGCTCCATTTCCCTACTCTTGGGCTCGGCTGCCTGCTTGACCTGCTTCCCCACGTCAGGTAGCTCAACATAGACGACATCGCCCAGTTTGCCCTGTGCGTAGTCCGTAATCCCTACGCGGGCAAGTTTGCCTTCAATCTTGACCCACTCGTGTTCTCGGCTGTAGTAGAGCCCTTCTTGGATTTCATATCCACCGACCTTCATTATATCACCTCAAACCCGCTAAAACTGGTGCCAGAAAATTTAAAGGTTGCCTATCTGTCCTTGGATAACTGTGATTTCTTTTGACGTTAGTTTTCTCGGGTAGTTGTAAACCGGCCCCCGCGGTGACTCGTTGTAGAACGGACGATTACAATCTGGGCACCCTGACGTGAGGAATGGCTCACCCGATGCTATCGCCCTGCCTAAGAGGTCTTTCTCGGCCCCTAAGTCGACTATCCGCCCGCTTTCAAAACGTGTTCGCTCGGCCCTGCTCATGTCGTTAACTATCAAAAACCTCGCGAGCTGAATCCTGCGGTAGCTAGCTACATCTGGCTTGGGGCGGCTCGAAAGAGGAGTGCCGGTGACGGGGGTGAACGCAAACAAACCGATGGCTATTCCTCGGTCGTGCAGGAACTGGATTGTCCTCGCCATTTCTTCCTCCGTTTCACCAAGCCCCACAATGAGATGAGTCGAAACACGATCACCAAAAATTGCCTTGGCATTATCTAACGCTTCAATGTGCCCATCCCAAGTGTAACCGTCGCCTTTGATTTTATCGAATAATTCCGGTGTCGCGGCGTCGAGTGCCACGCTTACTCGCTCAGCGCCCGAGTCCGCCAGCTTTTTCATGTCGTTTGCGCCCAGAGGTTGGCAGGACACTGAAATTGGAAGATCGCAGACATTTTTTATCCTTCCTATTATCTCACATAGTTCTTCCACGATGCGTGGATAGTTAACTGCTTGCACACAAACACGTTTGAACTCATCCAAATTATTGCCCAATGCCACGAGGACTTTCTCAAATTCGAACCGAGGCCAGAGCACCCGCGATAGCATTTGTAAACCGGACGTGCTCTCACGCGCTTGAGGGCAGAACTTGCAGTTTGCACTGCAGCGGTTCTCATAGTATGTCAAAAAGTGGGCTGTGGTCGGCGGCGATGCAAGCTGTCCGCGCCATAGGCCTAGTACCGCCCCTGTGCCAAAAGCCACTTTCACGTACTCGACCAAGTCGGTGCACCTGCCAATTCATTAGGAACCGAACAACATGCGTTGAGCTTCAGCACTTGAAACCCGAGCTTGTGCGCTGCTTCCAATGTCTGTTCGCTGGGGATCTCCATTCGGTCTACGCCCGCCCGCAGAGCTGCGAGCTCGAAATCGACGCGCTTAGAATCGCGTGGCCGCATGCACCCGAGCGCAAGCTGAGAGTGAGGGAACTTTGACCTAGCCTCGGCTACCACATTTTCGACTGACTCAATGGACGGAGCGGTCAGGCCCCCAAACTCCGCGCCAGGAGTCGGCGTGAGGACTAGCAGAACTACGACCGACGGCTCCGCTTCTAACGCCATATCAAGCGCCATGGACTCACCGCGAAGCTCACCTGCGTGCAGACCGATGCATATGTGGGGAGAAACATGGGGCAATGATTGTTTGAGCGCTGACATAGCGCGTCGGTAGTCATCGACGGTACGGTCGACACCAAGCACCAGCGCGATAGTATCGTCATCACCTATGAGGTCGAAATCCGCCAAGTCAACGCCTACCCTGCCCAACTCATGCGCAAGCCAACACGGCACCAGACCTGTGTGAGCACTTATGAATAACTTAGTCTCGCGCTTCACCCGTTCTACTGCGTCTAGGAACGGCTCAAACGGTACGTAGCCCTCACTGTTGTAACCACCGCTCAGAAGCACTCCACGCGCGTCATTTGCCGCGAGCTCTACGCATTTTTTAAGCAAAGCATCGGGGGAGGAGCAAGAAATCATGTGACGCAAGTATCGACGTCCGCAGTGCTTACATCTCAGTGCACAGTCGTCGCCGGTGATCGATAGTATCGGGAAACGTGGGTGTGGGTAACAGGCGTAAAAAGTACGATCGGCTTCTGGCCTTGGAAATGCATCGTGTTTGATATCTGCGGTCATCTACGTTTCCTCAGCCATGTTTCTGACGAATATTTTGGCTTAAGCTCAGCCGCGAGTTCAAGCTCTTCATTCGTTAGCTCCCCCTCGTAAAGTTCGATCCCAAGCGACTTCTCGAACCCAGCGCTCATCGACCAGCGAACCTCATCGAAACTCGGCTTTCGTCCAAGCTTACGTTCGACTGTCGTCACACGCTCGTAAACTGCCGTTATAAACTTGTCAGAGATTTTTTCTGGACTGACCTTGAGCAGCTCGAACATCTGCCGCACATCTGGCGAGATGAGTATCGTGCCATGTTGCAACACCGAACCCCACCTCCTGGTCTGGGCGCTGCCAGAAATTTTCTTTCCATCGACCTGAATATCGTTGACGGGCTTGAACTCTGCACAGAGCCCCAGCTGCCCGAAGCCTTGGACCAGACCACCGCAAATCATCTTGTAAGATTCTATTATGTCATGCGGCACGTCGCTTTGTCTGCAAACCACGCTGTATGTGAGTTCGCCTTGGTGATCATGAAAAACCGCTCCGCCGCCCGTGATTCGCCTGACGATGTCGACGCCGTATTTTTTTGCTGCCCCGAAATCTACCTCACGTTCAAAGCTTTGAAAACAGCCAAGTGAGACGGCCGAAGGAGACCAGCGCCAGAACCGAACGGTGTTTGGTGAACTGCCCTCCGCGTTTAGTTTTAGTAATGCTTCGTCAATCGCCATGCTCATGAACGCATCATCTATTCTCATTGGAAGCAATCGCCACTCCATCTAACCACCAGACGCCCTCATGATGGCCTCGACCCAGTGCTCAGGCTCCAACATAGGGGTTTTAGCACCGGTCAAACTGTAGAATTTTCGGACCGCTACGAGCAACGCCTCCTTCTTTGCTTCTACACCTTCTAGCACTCTTTCCAACTCTTCGATCGCCTCCTCGGGATACATGAAAAAGTCTCCGCTTAAGGAGACGCGCGAGATCCTGCCGTTGGCCATCTCCAACTCGACCTTAATCACGCCCTTAGGTGCCTTGAACTCCGCGTACAGCATTCTATCACTCTAAAGCGTTCCTCCAAGCTTCGACCATTTCCTCGTCCAAATCACATAAAACTACTTCTTTAAGCGACTTTGCCGACTCGCTGACTTCTTTTATTGCCTTCACCATCGCTCGCGCGGCGTTTTCACACGAGACCATGCCAACCCCCGTTCCCATGCCTGGGGTTACCATGCTTTTAGACCCAACCGAATCCGCGCGCTCGAGAGCTGCCTTCGTCGCCAGATAGACCTTCTCGCTAGTCGTGGTCATCGCGGGGCGCTCCATTGTCGGGGCATGTATCACCCATTTCGCGTTTAGCTTGCCAGCTGCTGTCGCGACCGCTTTCCCAACAGGTACCGGTGCATGCTTTAAAGCCTCTCGCTCAATCTCCACGCCGCCTACTCGCTTCAGCGCCCCCGCCGCACCGCCTCCCATGTACATGCCGCTGCTCGCGGGGTTGCAGATCGCATCGGCCGCCTGTTTCGTGAGGTCTCCATGCCTGACCTCGATGGACAAACCACCTAGTCTGGGCATCGCTAACTTAGTGGATTTCCGCGTTATAACAACTTAACCATCAGTGGGGGCGTAGTACCCCAGCTTAGTCAGGCCAGAACTACCTGCTGCGGCCGGTAAGCGCCCGTATCAGTTTAGATGTGGTTTCCTTGACGGCCTGCTCCTCGTAAGGTGTATAGGGCAAATCTGCTTCGCCGGAAACGACCTTAGCCAGCTCGTTTATCGCAACCGACGCCTCGCACTCGGGTTCGTACACCACAACAGGGATCCCCTCCCGCTCGGCCTCTTGGACTTTCGGGTCTTCAGGGACCCCCGCGAGAACCGGCATGGATCCTAACGCACGCCCCATGAACTGCTCGATCTCCCCAGTTGAGATGTCTGCTTTCTTCCCGCTACGGTTGACCACAAGCCCCCTTGTCCAAGAACCCAACACATTCGCCAGCCGCACGATCTTGTAGCAGTCCACAATGCTCGGGTATGTCGGGTTACATACGGGGATCATCTCTCGTGCCGCTGCAATCGAAATTATCGTTGCGTCCTGGATGCCGGCTGGGGCGTCTATCAACAAAAATTCGGTCTGCCTTAGGAGCTCGTTTATTACCTCCTCCACGCTCTCGCGCTTCACCTTAGAAAACACGTCATGAACATCCTCAAACCGGAACCCCATCGGGACCACTTTAATCCCGTACTTTTTGTAAACGACATCGGCGACATCGGCCTTGCCTGTCAACGCGTCGAGCAAAGACGACTCAACTTTATGCATCCCGAGGACCAGCGCCAAGTTTGCCATGG
This sequence comes from Hadarchaeota archaeon (SeqCode), assembly GCA_964394495.1. Classification (GTDB taxonomy): domain Archaea; phylum Hadarchaeota; class Hadarchaeia; order Hadarchaeales; family Hadarchaeaceae; genus B75-G9. The sequence goes on along the minus strand of CAYMXQ010000002.1, from coordinate 19,928 downwards.
TGAGATCTGCGTCGAGTATAGTCGTGTCTTTCCCAAGCGAACCGAGCGCCACGCCTAAGTTAGCTGTTAGGGTGGTCTTCCCTGTCCCTCCCTTGCCGGAGGTGATCGATATCGAACGCGGCCTCGCTCTCATGTTCTAGCCCCAAATTTAATGACGGCTCGCTCTTAAAAGGTTGGGTAGCGCCGAAAACTAATGAGCCTTGAAATGCTCTGCGAGTCTAGCGTTTGGATGTTTTTCGAAGTAAGCGCGGACGGGCGCGAGTACGTCGACGAGCGCTTCCGCCACTGCTGCCTTCAGGTCGGCTGGGTGCAGCTGGCCAGCCCCATAAAGTTTTTTGAGCTCGCCTATGTCGATTAGTCCAAGCGGTCCTCCGTAACGTTCCAGCCTTTTGATCTCCAGTTTACCTAGAGCAGGCAAAACGATGTGTTCGGCGTACTCGACAATGGGGTTGTCGTTCGTCTGCTTTGGCGGGCTGAACGCTTTTTCTATTTTTTGTTTTATCACGTGGGGCTCGTCGTCTATCGCGATGAAGTTGCCCTTGCTTGACGACATTTTGGCTGCGCCGTCCGTCCCATGCAAAAGCGGGACATGGACGCAAACAGGTTTTTTGTATCCCAGCGCTGGCAATTTCTCACGCGCTATCATGTGCACCTTGCGTTGGTCGTTCCCCCCAACTGCCACGTCTACTTTAAGGTGCGCCATATCGACCGCTTGCATGAGTGGATAAAGCACCTGCGCTACGTCTGGATCCTTCAAGTGCCTCGCGATTTCAGCCATAGACCGCCGCGCCCTGAGCAACGTAGTGTCCGTGGCCATCTTGAGTACGTCCGTCATGAACTCTGGCTTAAGCTGAAAATCTGAACCCAGCAAAAACTCCGCCCGCCCGGGGTCCAGCCCTAGGGCGATGAAACAGTGCTTGTTGTATTCCGCCACCCGCCTGATCTCTTCGAGGGTTCCCTTGTGGTTTAGATACGCGTGTAAATCAGCAAGCAAGACGATGACGCGAGCCCCGGCCTCTTGGATGTCCATCAGTTTCTGGACGGTCAAGGCGTGCCCGAAGTGAATCTTGCCAGATGGTTCGTACCCACAGTAAGCTAGAAACTTTTTTTCCTGCTTTAAGAGCGCCTGTAGTTCAGTTTCGGTGACGACCTCGGTTGTGCCGCGCGTAATTAGGCCAAGCCTTTCCTTCGTTCCACCACCACACGAAAAAGTGCTCTATGCTGCTAAAAGCCTTTGGCGAGTTTGTCCGTTTGTACTTGGTTTTGGTCTCTGCCCGCACCCCACGCCCTTGATTTCCACTCCAACACCTGTGCTTTCCACCGCCAGAATTGTTCGGTTTTGTGTTCCGATCTAAGTTTTCCCTCCAAAAATTCTGCTAGTCGTATGACCTCCGTCTTTCGTCTTACGCTCAGATGAAAGATGGCTCCGTGGCGATTGACTTTACCTATGTTCAAAGTGTTCTTTACTGCCTCTAACGCGGAGCGATCCTTTCCTACGAGATAGAACGCCGGATTGATGTATTGGTAAGTTTTTGTCCCGTGTCTAGTTTCTCGCTTGAACTTGATTTTGTTTACAGTGAAAACGCCTTTGCTTTCTATAACCCCCGCTGCCCAACCAGTGTCGAATTCTAAAGTATACATATTAGTATATTAAATGTAACATAACTTTATTTCTATCTATTCTATCTACAGTCCAGTGGAAACAAAGGGGTCGGTCGGGAGCGATGCACAGGAAGCAAATAACGGTATTTTGAACTCAAAAAGGCTGAATCGAGCACATACTTAACTAAAATACATAAAAATCAGTTTTTTTCGGGTGAATCGTACAAAAAAAGGAATAAACCCTAGAAAAAACAGAAACAAAGCAAAAAGCAACGTAATTTAAGTTGATTTTTTTCGGCGACCTCTCTCTTCCAAACCGGCATTAAGAAAACAGGACGAACTTCAGTTGAGGGAGCAACGTGTACTACCATCGCCTCGATGTGAGACGAGCGATCACAAATTTCGCGGGTGCTAGAGGAAGCGAGGACGTTCGAGAGTGTGCGTTCTACAACAGCCGTGCCAAAAGCATACAACGATATTTTAGGGAAGGCGAGCAGCAGCCCGTAGCTTTGAACGCAACAGCAGAACTGAACCGAGCCTTGGCGTTGGGGGCGTCAGCGTTCTACTGCTCTTACTGGCGGTACCAGGGGCGGGACTTTTCTTCCCCCGCGGGCCGCGATTTGGTTTGGGCGGTAAGAGCGAAACACGGCGGGCTTAAGTTTGCAAAGACGGCGACAGTTTGGGTTGTTGAGGCGTTAGCTGACGCGGGTGCCCCAGAACCTTGGGTGAAGTACAGCGGGGATCTAGGATTTGATTTGGTGTTGCCGCTTGAGACAATACCATGCGAAGCGTGGGATGGTGGCGCGGACGTTTTGGCGGGTTTACAGGGAGGGCTTACGGATTATATTGCGAGCTACTTACGCGAACAGTTCCCAGGCGTCATTGTTGATGGTATCAACTCCTCCCTCGGGATAAAAAGAGGCACAGAGACATGCCTCCTCTCCGAGCTTCGGGCTAGGCGAGGTTTGTTGTTGGCGCCGATGAGCCTTTGCCCGGAAACAGGTCTCGTCTCGGTTACATTGGACCCAAAGAAAGTGGGCGCGTTTTCGGTTTTCGACGCCAGCCCATCCAATGCGCGGTTGTTTGAGTGGGAATCGCACCCAAGCGCGTCGTTTGGGTTGATGAAATATTTCCGTCAATGGCAGACAGCCCCAACTCAAACAGAGCTAACAGTCCAATCAGAGCAAGGCATTAATCAAACCCCGTTTTTGTAGGTTGGGGCGCAGCCGGTGGGAAGCTTAGTAAAAAAGATAAACGAACTGAAGGCAGGGGAGGTGGGCGAGCTTGTAGCTCGCAGGACGCAGGAGTTCAGGGAGCGCAGCCATCAAAGTAACGAAGAATGGTTTTCTGAGCTATGTTTCTGTATCCTCACCGCAAACTCGACGGCCAGATCTGGAATAAAAATCCAGCATGAGCTCGGGAGCGAGGGGTTTCTAAAACTGCCCGAGACAGAGCTAAAAGAAAAGCTCCGGCGGCTTGGGCATAGGTTCCCAAACACCAGAGCACACTACATTGTCGAGTCGCGTAGGTTTCGTGGCATAAAAGACATCATAGAGAAGTTCAAGGACGAGCGGCAAGCCCGCGAGTGGTTGGTAAACAATGTGAAAGGTTTGGGTTGGAAAGAAGCATCGCATTTCCTGCGCAACGTTGGGTTCGTTAACGTAGCCATACTGGATCGACACGTACTCAGCGTTCTTCATGAGCACGAACTAATCGATAAAATGCTCCGGTCATTGACGCGCGCGCGTTATTTAGAAGTAGAAAAAGAACTAGAGAAACTCGCACGGAGGCTAAGCCTTACGCTGAGCGAGTTAGATCTTTATCTCTGGTACTTGAAAACAGGAGAAGTTTTGAAATAGAAATCGTTTAGCAAAATCAAGAGAGCTTTTTCATAATCAAAAAATGCGCCAGGATTTGGGCCGCGAGTCCCTCTATGATCGCAGTCGATGCAGCCCGTCCAGACCACCTTTTGGGCAGCCCGCCGAACCACACCGTTCCGACCCTTCACGGATCGTGTGGAGCGATCTTGCGAACTTTCCACGCCGCGACCAGTTAAGAGTCTTCGAACCAACCTTGTCAGCCTGCTGTTCGGGGCCGTTACGAATTGGCCTAACTCAATAAAGGCCCTTACCAGTGGGATCCACCAAGATCGATTCTAGAGGCCCTCCCGGATCACCCTCCCAGCGCAATTAATAATAGGATTTAACTGCCATAAAAATCTTTCTCTTTTTGGGGTTTAGCTCTCTTTTCTGGGCTTTACTAAGGTTTAGGGGAATATTTGACCGAGATTTCCATTTGGGTGGGGTAACTGGTGCTTAAACTAAAATTCCAGCGAAACGTTTAAATACGAAAACGGAGTTTTTTTACACGAGAGTTTCCAGAGGTGCTGCAGTGCCAAAGTGCTGTTTTCGGTGCTACATGCATGAAGAGTGCGGGAACCGCAACGAGTGCTGTCCCGGGTGCGACTTTTTCTCGCACAACGAATGTTTACTCGCCGAAGAAGAGTTGGTTGAAGAGGAGTAGACTAAATCTTGGTGTAGCACGTGCCAAGTCTCCCTAAAAACTAAGACACCACGTAAAAAGTCATAGTAGGGTCGGTCAAAATGGCGTTCGCCCCGACGAAAATTGTGTGCAACGTTTTTCTGGTTAACGCAGGGGTTGGCATTATATAGTGTAGCTTACAAGAAATTGAGAAGTAACCGAGCGGGGCGTGCGCATGAAATATGTCATAGTAGTTGGAGACGGAATGGCAGATTATCCCATTAAGGAACTCAGGGGGAAGACTCCCTTACAAGCCGCGGATAAACCGAACATGGACTGGATAGCCTCCCACGGTAAGAACGGGTTGCTGAGAACTATCCCGAAGAAGACGGAGCCGGGTTCGGATATCGCAATAATGTCAATACTCGGTTACGACCCCAAGAAGTATCACAGCGGCAGAGGCCCCTTGGAAGCAGCCGGCATCGATGTCAAATTGGAGAAGGATGACCTCGCTTTCAGGTGCAACCTGATAACAGAAGAAAGCGGAGTCATCGCGGACTACAGCGCCGGTCACATAACCACAGAGGAAGCACAAGAGCTGATGGGCGCGGTAAAGAAAAATTACGGGCGCTTGGGCGACTTTTACGTTGGTATTAGCTACCGCCATCTATTTGTCATGAGAGACGCGCCGAGGGGCGCGGGTAAGCTCAAAACTATTCCACCCCACGATATCGTCGGAGAAACAGTCAGCGACCACCTAATCAAACCGAAAAACAACGAAACAGCAAAAATTCTGAACGAGATGACACTGAAATCAAAACAAATCCTCACGAGCCACCCAACAAACGCCGCTAGGGTAAAAGCGGGAAGGAAACCGGCCAACATGATTTGGCTGTGGGGCCAAGGAAAAAGACCGAGGATTAAAACATTGACCGAAAAGTATGGGCTCAAAGGGGCTATCGTGTCAGCCGTAAATGTTATAAAAGGCATAGGCGTTTACGCGGGGATGAGCAAAATAGAAGTTCCTGGGGCGACAGGCTACTTCGACACAAACTACGAAAACAAGGCGAAGTACGCGTTGAAGGCGTTAAAGACCCACGATTTGGTTTTAGTCCATGTAGAAGCGCCGGACGAAGCCGGGCACATGGGCGACCTAGGTCGAAAAATCGAAGCAATAGAAAATATTGATTCCCGTCTGCTCGGAAAGATAATGGATGGGTTGAAAGGGGAATACGGGGAATATGTCATATCGATAATGCCGGACCACCCGACACCAATAAAGGTCAGATCCCATACCCCGGAGCCAGTGCCCGTCGCGATTTATTCGACGAGAAACGAGAGAGACGCGGTGAAATCTTTCGACGAGGCCTCGGCCAAAAGAGGGGCCCTCGGCCTAATCGAAGGTCACGAATTAATGGACGAGCTGGTCAAGCTGTCAAAAGCATAAGTGAGTGAAGCAACATTTATTTTGCCCCCGAACTCAGATGAAACGGAGGTCTCCTGTATATTGGAGTGTGGGGATATGCTGGTGAGAATCTTGATGGAGCTTGAGGATGTCCCAGGGCAGCTCCTTAAGGCGCTCGACCCGATTTCACGTTTCGGGGGAAACATACAGAGCATTATGCACCAGCGCGAGCGGAAGACACCGCTTGGGCGCTTGCCCGTAATGCTGGTGTTCGAAATAGGTGATAGGACAAGGCTCAATAAAATCTTGGAAACGCTTCGGGCGATGGGTGTGAGGGTCACTCAGCTCGGAGAGCGGGAGGGCGCATTAAGAACAACAGTATTGTTGATAGGCCACATCATCCATACCGACATACGAGACACGATCGACCGTCTGAACTCCATAAGAGGAGTTATGGTGTCAGACTTGAGTCTAGCGATGGGGGCGCCGGGCAAAGACTCAGCTGCGCGGATGACAATTACAGCCGACGGCGAAAGACACGCTAAATCAGCAATTTCCACGCTAAAATTCATAGCGGGCAAGAAAAAACTTCTCATGATAACATCCGTGGAGGCGGAATGATGCGGATAGTGCTCGTTGGGTTTGGGAACCTAGGCAAAGGGCTCACCCGCGTATTCATCCAGAAGGCAGACTTCCTACGCGAAACTCATGGTTTAACACCTCGCGTGGTAGCGGCCGTGGATGAGTTCGGTGCAGCCGTTGACGAAAACGGGCTTAGTTTAGCACAGTTGCTGAACGCAGCAGAGAAGAGAGGAACAGTGTCAGCGTATAAAGGAGGAAAACGTGGCAAAACGGCTCTGGAGGTAATTGAACGTGTGGAGGCAGATGTCGTCTATGAGCTAACACCGACGAACATTGAGACTGGGGAGCCGGGCCTGACCCACATCAAGCGTGCCATGCAAGCTGGGAAGCACGTCATAACCTCCAATAAAGGTCCACTCGTTGTCGCTTTCAGGGAACTAGACTCACTGGCAAAGAAGTGCGGGGTGGAGTTCAGGTATTCAGCTTCGGTGGGCGGGGCCGTGCCGGTGATAGGCTTGGCAAGGAAACTTTTGGCTGGGAATGACATACGTGAGATTCGTGGGGTGCTAAACGGAACCACAAACTATATCCTAACACGCATGGGCACAGAGGGCATTCCCTTCGATATAATTCTTCGCGAAGCACAAGAAATGGGAATAGCTGAGAAGGACCCGACCCTCGACATCAGAGGCATAGACACAGCATGCAAACTCACCATCCTCGCGAACTCGCTTTTGGGAGTGAACGCAAAACTCAGGGACGTCAATGTGACGGGCGTCGACCGGGTTTCCATAGAGGCGATTCGTCTGGCCCGTGAAGCCGGGCAGGCCATAAAGCTCATCGGCATCGCGAGGAGAAACACACTTGAGGTGGGGCCAAAGCTTGTTCCACTCGGGCATCCCCTTGCGGTTGGTGGGACTTTGAATGCCGTGACGTTTGAGCTTGATTTGGCGCGGGAGATTACCATAACCGGCTTCGGAGCTGGCCCGCAGGAGACCTCGAGTTCATTGCTCGGCGATCTGATCGATATCCATCGAACGCTTGGGGGTTGAACTTGCGGTTGGAGTGTATTGAGTGCGGCGCTAAATTCAAGATAAATGAGAGGTTCTACACATGCCCAAAGTGTGGCGGATTGCTGGAAGTAGAGTTTAAACCTAGCGAACTGAAGCGCAGGCTCGACCGCAAACGTATGAAGTCAGAGCCCCCGAGTGTCTGGAAATACCGGGCGTTCATGCCAGTTCTGGACGAGTCGAAGATCGTCAGTCTCGATGAGGGCGGGACTCCACTATACCGATGCGACCGTCTTGCGAAGGAGGTCGGCGTCCGGGAGCTTTACGTGAAGTTCGAGGGAGCCAACCCAACAGGTTCTTTCAAGGACCGCGGGATGACGGTCGGGGTCACGAAAGCGCTAGAGTTCGGGGTCAAGACGGTCGCATGCGCGTCGACAGGAAACACCTCCGCGTCACTCGCAGCATACGCGGCGAGGGCAGGTCTACGCTGTGTGGTCCTGCTCCCAAAGGGAAAGGTGGCGCTAGGGAAGCTCGCGCAGACAATGGTCTACGGTGCCGACGTGGTTGCCGTGAAGGGGAACTTCGACGAGGCGCAAGCAATCGTGCGTAGGATATGTGACGAGCATAAGGACGTCTACCTCCTGAACTCTCTCAATCCGTTCAGGCCCCAGGGACAGAAGTCGATAGGGTTTGAGATAGCAGACCAGCTCGGCTGGAAGGTGCCGGACCGTATCGTTGTACCGATGGGAAACTGCGCCAATATCTGGGCGATATACAAGGGCTTTTTTGAATTAGATATGGTCGGTTTGACAGACGGCATACCCAAGATGACGGGGATTCAAGCTGAGGGGTCTATGCCAATCGTAGACGCCATAAAGCGCGGGTTGGACAGGTTCGAACCTACAGAAAAACCGGAGACGATAGCCACGGCGATTCGTATAGGCAACCCCGTCAACGGGCCGAAGGCCATCCGTGCAATTCGGGCCTCTGGGGGCACTGCTGAGGCCGTGAGCGATGACGAGATCGTCGAGGCCCAAAAGCTGCTGGCCAGACTTGAGGGGATAGGAGTGGAGCCCGCGAGCGCTTCAACCGTTGCCGGGCTTAAAAAACTCGTGAGTCAAGGAACAGTCAAGCGTGACGAGTGCGTGGTCTGTGTCACGACCGGACATCTTTTAAAGGACCCCGAGGAAGCAATAAAAGTCTCGGGGCCGATACGGGAAGCCCCGGCCAGATACGATGATATAGTGAAATTGTTAAGGTGATGGGATGCGCCCTAAGGAAGCATACGACAGGACTTTGGAGCTGCTGCAGGAGCACCACGACTGGTTCAAAAAATCATTGCCGTTGATAGCCAGCGAAAATGTGACTAGCCCGGCGGTGAGAGAGGCACTGATAAGCGATTTCCATCACCGGTATGCTGAGGGTTGGCCCGGTGAGCGAGTATACGCTGGCTGCAAATACATAGATCAGGTTGAGTTTCTCACAATGGACCTGGCGAAGGAACTTTTCAGGGCAGAGCACGCAAATGTACAGCCAATCTCAGGGGTCGTAGCGAACCTCGCCATGTACACTGCCCTCACAAAACCAGGAGACAAGATGATGTGTCTGGCGATCCCATGCGGCGGGCACATAAGCATGGGCAAGCAGAAGTTCGGCGGAACAGCTGGGGCAGTACATGGACTGGAGGTGGAGTACTGGCCGTTCGACGAGAAAAGGATGAACATCGATGTTGATGCCGCAGCGAAGATGATACGGGAGGTCAAGCCAAAGCTCGCGTTTTTCGGAGGCAGCGTTTTTCTGTTCCCCCATCCCGTGAGGGAACTCAGCGAGGTGGCGAGGGAGGTTGGTGCGTACGTGGCGTACGACGCCGCTCACGTGGCAGGGCTGATAGCCGGGGGGCAATTTCAAGACCCATTGCGGGAGGGAGTGGACGTGATGACGTGTAGCACCCACAAGACCCTGCCAGGGCCCCAGCATGGCATGATTTTGTGTAAAAAAGAGTTGGCCGAGGCGATAAACAAAGCAGTATTCCCGGGCGTCGTCAGCAACCATCATCTCCACTCGGTAGCCGCTTTGGCGATAGCTCTAGCCGAAATGCTCGAGTTCGGCAAGGATTACACGTCTCAAATAGTCAAAAACGCCAGGGCATTGGGCCGAGCACTTTACGATCTAGGATTGAATGTACTGTGCCCGGATCAGGGATTTACTCGTTCGCATATGATAGTTGTCGATGTCACAAAGTATGGTGACGGTGGTACGCTGGAACAAAAATTGGAGCAAGCGAACAGCATATTGAACCGAAACCTGTTGCCTTGGGACATCCGTGATGGCAGACACTACAAAAACCCTGGTGGCATAAGGCTAGGCGCTTCAGAGGTGACTAGGCTCGGGATGAAGGAGAGGGAAATGGGAGTTATAGCCGACTTTATCAAGCGGATTGTCATCGATGGTGAAGAGACAAGTCGCGTGGCTGCCGAAGTAGCCGAATTTAGGCGTGATTACCAGCGCGTCCATTATTGTTTTGAGTCAGCGACCCAAGCTTATGAGTACATTAAGATACGCTGATTCAACTCAAAAATTTTAAATTTTAGGTTTAACCTTTCAGCGAAAGCTTTCAGACCTATATTTCCACTGTTTTCCTGTGTTTCCACTCGAACTAAGGAAAACACACCTCTTGTTGGGAAAAATGAGCAACATAACCGACGATTTTAAAATAAACCGTTACAAAGCAGCAAAACGGAATCAGGATTTTTTTCGGCGACCTCTCCCCTAAACAAGCAAAAAATTTACCATTTGAGTTTAACATGGTGAGTACCTTGCCGTTAGCGTCAAACAGTGCCGCGAAAGTGTGCCGGCGTATTAGTAGATCCCTTACCTTCAAGTTGAACAAAATTGCAGCGTGGATAGGTAATACAAAGTCAAAATTTTTCTCATTTTTTAACGTTAAAGAGCAAATTTTTTACAACATAGCATTTATGCGATACCCCCCCTTTGCGTATCGTCGTTTTACCGAGGTGGTGATTTGGAGGCCGAACTAATGGAAAAACTAGAGGAGTTTCTCCACGGGAAAGACATCATAAAAGAACTCAGGAGGAGAACGTCATCTGGGCATAAATCAATCGTCATCGATTTCGAGAACCTCCTTGAATTCAACAAAAATCTCGCCAAAGCACTGCTGGATTCCCCTCCGGGATTTTTTGATGCCGCCGACGCCATGCTTGAAGACATAACAAAAATTCCTGGCATGCGTCTCCGTGTTAAGAGTTTGCCTGAAAGCATAGAGATACGCAACATTCGCGCCGAACATGTTAGCAAGTTCATCCAAGTAGAGGGCATCATGACTCGGGCTGGTGAGGTGAAACCAGAGGCTAAGGAAGCCGTGTTCAAGTGCAGGCGCTGTGGGGAGGAGAACAGGGTGCTGCAGGTGGACGAGTTTTTTAGGGAGCCGCTCGTTTGCGAAAACCCAAATTGTCGTAAAAAAGGCCCGTTTGATCTCGTAATAGAAAGCACGATTTTCCGCGACTGGCAGAGCATTTGTATCCAAGAACCCCCTGAAAAACTCCGTGGGGGGCGGATGCCTAGGAGGCTGGATGGCATAGTCAGGGACGATTTTGTCGACAAAGCCGTGCCCGGTAATCACGTGGCCATGACAGGGGTGCTCCGCGTTTTCCAGGAGAGGCAACATAGGGAGCACACGACGACTTTTCGAAAGATACTGTTTGTGAGCCATACCGAGGTCCTACAGAAGGGGGTCGAGGAGGCCGAGTTGACGGAGGAAGATGAGAAAAGAATAAAGGAGCTGGCCAAGGACCCGTGGGTCAGAAACAAAATCATCCAGTCAGTTATCCCCGCGATCCATGGACACGAGGCAGTAAAGGAGGCTGTGGCGCTCCAGCTTTTCGGGTGTAACCCCATCGAGTTGTCGGATGGGACGAGGATACGCGGCGACTCCCATGTTCTCCTAACGGGAGACCCGGGCACTGGGAAAAGTCAGATACTGAAGTGGGTAGCAGCGGTAGCCCCCCGCGGCCTCTACACCTCGGGAACAAAGTCTACGGGTGCTGGGCTCACGGCTGCTGCAGTCCGCGATGAGATAAGCGGTGGGTGGGCCCTTGAGGCCGGGACACTTGTTATAGCTGATGGCGGGCTAGCGAGCATAGATGAGTTCGAGAAGATGAACCGAGAAGAGTCGGGCGCTATTTTAGAAGCCATGGAACAACAAACAATCAGCATCTCCAAGGCAGGCATCATTGCGACCCTCAACACCCGCACTGGAGTCCTCGCTGCTGCGAATCCAAAGTACGGCAGGTTTGACATAAGTAGACCGCTCGTGCAGCAGATTGGCTTGGAGCCAGTCCTTCTCTCCAGGTTCGATTTGGTATTGATAATGCGTGATGAGCCTCGCGCCGATTACGACCACGAGATAGCGCAGCATGTCCTGAAGATGCACACAGACCCGAAGAAGGTGGTGAAAGCCCCCTTTAATCCGGATTTCCTGCGTAAAATTATCATCTACGCGCGCAAGAACATCGAGCCCAAACTTGAAGATAAGGAGATCCAGAAAGCGATAGAGAATTTCTTCGTGGACTGGAGGAAGATCGTGGCGGAGGGGGCCCCGCTGCCCATAACGGTTAGACAGCTGGAGGCGCTCATACGGCTGGCGAAGGCAAACGCAAGGATGAGGTTGAGCAACCGAGTCACTGTTGAGGACGCAAACCGTGCGATAAACCTCGTAAAAACTTCCTTGAAAGAGGCCGGGCTGGACACGGAGACGGGCGCCACGGACATAGATCTGCTTATGACAGGTATGCCCAAGTCCCAACGCGAGAGGCGTCAACGAGTCCTTGAGATAATAAAAGAGTTGGAGGAAGAGTACGGAGGGGCAGCACCGATTGAAAAGGTGAAGATCAAGGCGATGGCGGAGAAAATCAGTGAGAAGTTTGTGGAAGAGATGATCGAGGAGGAAAAAAAGAGGGGCTATCTCTACTCGCCTAAACCAGAGATGATAAGTCGAGCGGTGAAGTGAATGAAAGAGCATGTTCGCGTAATCAAAGATATGCAAGAGTTGAAACTGGCGGGCAAGCAACTTGGTCCTTTCTCAGATGGGGAAGAAATAACGCTCTGGTCATGGGAGGCAGTGGTTCTTGAGCGTCACGGTATTGTAGTACCCACAAAAAAGCCCACTATCTCGGAACTTCGAAAACTGGTTCTCACCGAGGAGCGCAGCTCCGGACTAGCAACTCTCCCAGAAAATTTTTACTCATCAGCCATGCACGAAACCTCAAACTTAAAGATAGGGGGAGACCTTGAGAAGGCGGATGGGCTAAAGGCTCAAACAATGACCCTGTTGGAGACTAGGCTGCCAAAACTCCTCAGGCTAGCGCTTTCGCCCGAGAGCCTTGGGGAGATGCCGCTTGAAGAACGTTTCCTGGTCAATCGCTTGGTCGGTGTGCTCGAGAGCTGGAACCAAGGGTTGAACGATTTGTTTGAAAAGATTGGAGAGGAGGCTGGAAAAGATGAGTTTGGGAGGTCTGTTCAGCACGTTGCTGGAGACGAGGCCGATATTCAAAAACCGAGAGTACCTACGCCCGAGCTACACACCTGAGGAACTGCCGCACAGAGAGGATCAGATCAAGCAGCTCGCGCGGATACTGGCGGCGCCGTTGAGAGGCGAGACCCCGTCGAACATTTTAATATACGGGAAGCCTGGGACGGGAAAGACCGCAAGCGTGAAGTACGTGGCGAAGGAACTCGAAAAGGTCAGCGATCGCGCGCCGTTGAAAGTGAGCGTGATTTACATGAATTGCGAGGTGGTGAACACTCAGTATAGGATACTCGCGACCCTTTCAGGTGTTTTCCTGGAAAAACTGAGGAATTCCCGAGGCGAGGAATTTCTGAAATCCATCGAGCTTCCGAGGCGCGTACCTATGACTGGATGGCCCACTGATGAGGTCTACCGCAGTTTCTTCAGGGCGCTGGATGAGGAAAAACAGCTTGCTGTGATAGTACTGGACGAGGTCGATAAACTTGTACAAAGGAACGGAGATGAAGCGCTATACAACCTCACACGGATGAATTCCGATCTGAAGAACTCAAAGGTCGCGGTCGTTGGCATCTCGAATGACACGAACTTCATGGAATACTTGGACCCACGCGTCCGGAGCAGCTTTAGCGAGGAGGAACTGGTGTTCCCCGCCTACAACGGTCTTCAGCTCAAAGAAATCCTAGAAAAGAGGGCCAAGATAAGTTTCGTGGACGATGTGCTCGGCGAGGGCGTGATTCAGCTCTGCTCTGCCCACGCGGCTAGGGAGCACGGAGACGCTAGGCGGGCCCTTGATTTACTTCGGGTGGCGGGGGAACTTGCAGAGCGCGTGGGAGCGGAGTTCGTAACGCTTGAGCAAGTCAGGCAGGCCCACGAGAAGATAGATCAGGATAAGATGGTCGAGATAATCCGAACGTTGCCCACGCAGTCTAAGTTGGTGCTTTACAGCGTCGTTTTGCTGGTGGAGAGGACCCCGCGCAGGATAGTAAGCGGCGACGTTTATGATATCTACGAGGACCTATGCCAGCAGATAGGGCTGGATGTTCTGACGCAACGCCGCGTGAGCGACCTGATATCCGAGCTGGACATGCTCGGGATAATAAGCGCGCAGATCATCAACAAGGGCCGCCACGGCCGAACTAGGGAAATAAAGTTGAACATCCATCCGACTCAAGCTAGAGCGTCCATTCAAGAGGATTATTCCATCGGCAGCGTAGAGGTGTTACCCCTCCCCAAGCAGATTACGCTGGTTTAGAGGGGGTTTTGATGGATGAGGGTGCCGTTGTTCGCAGATTTATAGAAGCGGACATGCAGCCGACGAAGGGCACACTTGAGGTGCTTCTGGGACGGGAGGACGCGGAAGCGGCAGTAGAACGAGTTTTGGCCGCATTGAGGGAAACAGAGAGCAGGCCGTTCATAATAACTCCCGATATCGTGACGAGAATCCTGGAGGGGGTCGTACAACCGCAGCCAAGGCAGCAACCCGTCGTACATCCCATAGCCGCAGCTGAAATCGAGGCGGTGCCCGGGCCAAGCTTCGAGGAAAAGAGACTGCCCGAACTCACACACACGAAATTCAAACCCATCGCAGCCGAGTACGAGGCTCGCGTCGTGGTGCAGAAAGACATCACCGGGCGGAGCTACAGCGAGGGGGGGCTAAAGGATTTCGTGGGGCTCTTCAAGGACAGATACGAGCGGATTAACCGTCTCCTTCGAAAGCGGGTTGAGCTACAGGATGCGCTCCCGATAGGAAGCCTGAGGAACGTTGACGACAGGGCGCAGGTCAAAGTGATCGGAATCGTGTCAAACAAGCGGGAGTCCTCGGCTGGAAATACGATGATAGACCTAGAAGACCAAACCGGAAGGATATCAACGCTCGTCTTCAAGGGGAAGAGAGAGCTCGCGCAGAAGGCGGCGGAGGTTGTCGTGGACGAGGTCATTGGAGTGGTGGGGTCATTGCGAAGTGGTGACAGGGCCCCACGGATTTTCGTGAATGACATAATCTGGCCAGACCTGCCCATGAAACATGAGACGCACATAGCGGATGATCCGATTTGCGCCGCATTGATATCGGATTTACACGTTGGGAGCGAGATGTTTCTGGAAAATCTGTTCTCGAAGTTTGTGAAATGGCTGCACGGCGGAGCCGACGACCCCAGACAGCAAGAGCTAGCGGGCAGGGTCAAGTACCTCGTCATCGCTGGTGACGTCGTAGATGGGATCGGAGTATACCCTGAGCAGGAGAAGGAACTCCTGGTAGACGATATTTTCAAACAGTACGATACGGCAGCAAAGCTGCTCAGCCAAATCCCAGAACACATCACCATCATCATAGCACCAGGCAACCACGACGCGGTGCGCCCCGCTGAGCCGCAGCCAGCGATTCATAAGAATGTGGCTGAGGGACTGCACGGGCTGAACTCAGTCATGGTCGGAAATCCGGTTTGGGTCTCTCTCCATGGTGTCAATTTTATCGTGTACCATGGCAGGAGCTTCGATGACGTAGTTTCGGCCATGCCGGGCATCAACCGTGTAAATCCGACCTCGATAATGATCAAACTCCTGCAGAAAAGACACCTCGCGCCCATATACGGCGGCCGCACGGCGATATCCCCTGAGCAGCACGATTACATGGTCATAGAGGAAGCACCGGACGTTTTCCACTGCGGCCATGTCCATCGCGAGGAGCACACGCGCTACAGAGACGTTTCCGTGATAAACTCTGGGACATTTCAGGGAATGACGGAGTTCATGCGGAAGTTGGGCGTGGAGCCGACGCCGGGTATCGTGCCAGTTTTTAACCTTCAAACGCATCAGACCGAGGCGATACATTTTGTATAAGCACGTTCTAAACATCGAGAATATATCGGCCATAATCCTAGACATGGACGGCGTTCTTTACACTGGAAAAAGACCAGTTGAAGGCGCATCGGAGGCGATCAGGTGGTTTCGGGGTAAGGGCAAGAAGCTGATCTTTTCAACGAACAACTCATCGAGCACTCGCGCGGAGTACGCCAGAAAATTGAAGTCTATGGGAATCCCAGCGGATGAGTCTGAAATAGTGACGGCTGGGTACGCTACTGCGATTTACCTGCGAAGGCGATACCCAGACGCGGTAATCTACGTGGTGGGCGAGGACGGTTTACGGTCGGAGCTGAGAGGCGCTGGGCTAAAAATAGTTTCAGAAGAGGAGGCCGAGGGAGCGACTCATGTGGTTGTTGGTCTGGACCGAAAGTTGAGTTACAGAAAGATCGCGGCTGGGCTGCGCGCTCTCCGTGCCGGGGCGTATTTCATTGCCACGAACACGGATTCCACATATCCCACCGAGGTCGAGCTCACTCCAGGGGCCGGAGCAATGGTCGGGGCGCTCGTCGGCTGCTCGGGAAAGGAGCCGAGCATTGTGGTCGGAAAGCCATCACCCCACACGATAAAAATTTCGCTCAAGTTGCTCGGCGCTAGACCAAGGGAGACATTGATGATCGGCGACCGCATCGACACGGATGTCATGGCAGGGAAAGCTGCCGGTGTCAGGACCGCGCTTGTGCTCAGCGGCGTGTGTACGAAGGAGGACGTGCGGAAGGTAAGGAACACGAGGATGGCGCCTGATTTTGTGCTAAAAAGCATAGCAGAGGTGGTGAATTGACGACGATGAGCGTGGAGATGGACGAATACTTCACCGTGCTGGAGCATAAAATAGACGAGATGTACGAGATAGCCAAAAAAGCTCGCTCGCTGGGACACGACCCTGAGCTTGAACCGGAGATTCCGCGAGCAGGTGATCTAGCAGCGAGGGTCGAGGAGCTAGTCGGGCCGAAGGGCGTCGCAGAGGTGATACGGGAGCTTGAGAAGGTAATGTCCAGCGAGGATCGCGAGGAGCTGGCGCTGAAACTGGTTGAGATGATCGTCGATGGGAAGTTCGGTAAATTAAATGAACAAGCCGTGGCCGAGCAGGCCATACGGACGGCGCTGGCCGTGTTAACGGAGGGAAGAGTAACCGCGCCTCTGGAGGGCATAACACACGTCGAGATAAAGAAGAATTTCGACGGGAGCCCATATCTCGCGCTTTACTTCGCTAGTCCCATCAGGGCCGCCGGTGGGACAGCAGCAGCCATGGCAGTTCTAGCAGGGGATTTCGTGCGGCGGAGGTTGTATCTAAGCGCGTTCAAGCCGAGCGAAAAAGAAGTGAATAGATTTGCGGAGGAGGTCGAACTATACGGCACGAGCATAGCACGCGAGCAGTACAAACCGTCACAGGAGGACGTAAAATTCGCGGTACAGAACCTCCCAGTGGAAATAACCGGTGAGCCAACCGAGAGGGACATAACGGTCACCGCATTTAGGGACCTCGAACGCATAGAACACAACCTAGTTAGGGGCGGTGCGGTCCTGGCGCTGGTCGAGGGGGTTATGCAGAAGGCTGCCAAGATAATGAAGTACGTGGACAAGCTGAATATCGACGGGTGGGGCTGGCTTTCTGAATTGGTCACAAAGGCGCCGACTGATGACAAGGGCGCCGCTGCTTTTCCGAAAGGGGATGCGTATCTGAACGAGGTCATAGCAGGAAGGCCTGTTTTGTCTCATCCAGGGAGGCAGCGCGGCAGCGAGGGAGGTTTCAGGCTACGCTACGGGCGGGCGAGGAATACAGGTATAGCTGCGGTCGGTTTGCATCCCGCGACAATGGCGGCGTGCAACGATTTCGTGGCAGTTGGCACACAGCTTAAGATGGAACGGCCGGGGAAGAGCGGGGTCGTTGTACCGGTTGACTCTGTTGAGGGACCGACCGTCAAACTTAGAGACGGTTCGGTAGTCCAGCTCAACTCAGCGGAGGAAGCGTCGGAGTTGAGAGGCAAGATAGACGAGATACTGTTTTTGGGGGATATCCTCATCGGCTTTGGGGAGTTTCTAGAGAACAACCATCCGTTGATGCCTGCAGGTTGTTGTGAAGAATGGTGGTCTCAAGAAGTTGGGCTAGCTCTAGCGGACAGAAAATTCGAGTCAGATCTGAGCCAGTACCTTTCGAAACCGTATCCGAGGCCAGCACCAGCACTCGCGATAAAGATATCCGAGGAGCTCAGGGTTCCTCTCCACCCAGCTTGCACATACCCATACCACGATCTCAAAATAGAGGAACTGGGGGAGCTCGGCAACTGGCTGGCCAGCGGGGAGCCGGAGTTTGAAGGCGGTGAGCTCAAGCGGTTGCGCCTCTCGCCTGACCAATCTCCAAAGAGGGCGTTGGAAGAGCTTGGAGTACCTCACAGAGTTGAGAACGGAAAAGTGGTAATAGAAGACCACGCCCTCCCGCTATGTAGATGCCTTGGATTGCTCGATGGGCAATGTTTGACCGGGAAAAAATTGGAAGAGACCATGCTTCTAAGCGCTGCAAAGGACGTCATGGAGATAATCCAGACGTTGGCTGGGTTCCCGGTTAGGAAGAAGGCCCCAACACGCATAGGCGCCAGGATGGGCAGGCCGGAGAAGGCCAATCCACGTCAGATGAGCCCCCCGGTACACGTGCTTTTTCCAGTAGGAATGCGCGGCGGAATGACTCGCAGCTTGGTGAAGGCAGCGGCTGAAAACAACATGAAGGGTGAGAGGAAAGAATCTAAGGCGACGTTTGGGAAGGGTGAGGTATACGTCGAAGTAGCGACGCTAAAGTGCCAGAAATGCGGGTCCATCGGTTTCACGAGGAAATGTCAGAAGTGCGGGTCCACTGCGGAATACATGAAAGCGTGCCCCCGCTGCAAGCGTCCGGTGGCGAACGAGAGGTGCCCGGTGTGCAATGTTCGCGCTGAGTATTTCAGCGAACGTGGGCTAGACCTGAAATCACTTTTCGAGGCCGCGCTTGAGCGGCTTCAGGAAAAGCCCCCAGAGTTGGTCAAAGGGGTGCAGGGTATGACCAGCGCTTACAAGATCCCGGAGCCGATTGAGAAGGGAATACTGCGCGCGAAACACGGCGTCTATGTGTTCAAGGATGGGACTATAAGGTTCGATGCCACCAACGTTCCCCTCACTCACTTCAAGCCCAAGGAGATAGGCACCCCAGTCGAGCGGTTGCGTGAGCTCGGGTACGCCAAGGACATCAACGGGGATTCGCTTGAGAGCGATGATCAGTTGGTCGAGCTGAAAGTGCAGGATGTGATTATCTCAAACGCGAGGGCAGATTCAGGATTGGATTCAGGAGCGGATTATCTCCTGCGGGCGTCAAAGTTCGTTGATGAGCTGTTGCAGAAGGTCTATGGTCTGCCGCCGTACTACAATGTCACTCGCGCGGCAGATCTCGTAGGCCACATAGTGATGGGTCTGGCTCCGCACACCTCTGTCGGGACCGCTGGGCGCATAATAGGGTTCACCGAAGCAACCGTTGGCTACGCGCACCCGTTCTTCCACGCGGCAAAAAGAAGGGATTGTGACGGCGATGAGGACTGCGTCATGTTATTGCTTGACGCCCTGTTGAACTTCAGCAGGCGTTTTCTGCCGTCCAAACGCGGCGGGACGATGGACGCCCCGCTTATCTTCAGCACCCGCGTAGACCCCGCCGAGATAGACAAGCAGGCGCACAACATGGACGTGATGGAGAGGTATCCGCTGGAGTTCTACGAGGCTACGCAGCGCTACGCTAAACCCGTGGAATTGGCGAAGCAGATGGAAACCGTCGGGCAGAGGCTCGGGAAGGAGGCGCAGTATGAGGGGCTGAAGTTTTCCTTCAGCACGAGCGATATCGCAGCCGGTCCGCACTCGAGCAGGTACAAGACCCTGGAGACGATGGAAGAGAAGACATCAGAGCAGCTTGAGCTGGCGAGGAGGATAAGGGCCGTGGATGAGCGGGACGTTGCCGAGCGACTCATAGAGCACCACTTCATCCCGGACCTGAAGGGTAACCTCCGAAGGTTCGCGAGCCAGAGTTTCAGGTGTGTGTCGTGCAACTTCATTCACCGCCGGGTGCCGCTCAGTGGCGTTTGCAATCGCTGCGGCGGTAAATTGATTCTGACCGTCACGCGGGGGGGAGTGGAGAAGTACATGCAGATCGCGATGCGGGTGGCGGATGAATACCATGTCAGCGATTACACCAAACAACGCTTGGGCCTCACCCAATACGACATCAAATCGATGTTCGAGAGCGATGCTCGCAGGCAGCTCAGCCTCGCCGACTTTCTGTGATTTTGTCAGAGGTCACCGCATCATTCGGAAGCCATTTTACTTAAGCAACCTAGGATTGTTTGGGCCGGGGTAGCGAAGCCAGGTAACGCGCCAGACTCGAGATCTGGTTCTCCGTTGGAGACCAGGGGTTCGAATCCCCTCCCCGGCG
>CAYMXQ010000001.1:55457-74181 GCA_964394495.1 Hadarchaeota archaeon (SeqCode) | reverse complement strand
ATCAAAGGCGCGAACGCCATCGACGCCAGCGGCACAGCTGGGATTATGATAGGTTCGAAGGACGGCGGCACGATTGCCAAGATGCGTGGCGCGGTCGTGAAAAAGGGGGTCAAGCTCGTCATACCTGTTGGGCTGGAGAAGTTCGTCCCAGGCTCGATCAAAGACTTCTGTAAGTCGACCGGGATATCCAAACCCGATTACGCAACGGGTTGCTCGGTAGGTGTGATGCCAGTATCAGGGAAAGTGGTCACAGAGCTGGAGGCAGTCAATATCCTGACCAGCGCCAGCGCGGTCGTCATCAGTAAAGGCGGGGTCTCCGGGGCGGAGGGCAGTGTCACACTGCTCGTCAAAGGCTCGCCAGCGCAGCTGAGAAAGGCCAGAAAGCTCGTGGACAGCGTGAAGGGAGAACCCGGTGAGAAGATAAAGGCGGAGTGCAAGATCTGCAAGGCGCCCCGCTGCTGGTACAGGAAGGCTGAACGCTGATCACAGGATGTTTATCCCCGCGACGCCCAGCAGGAATATCACCCCGAAGAACAGGAACAATGCCCCGGATAATATTTTGAGGTACCTAGGGGGCAAAAATCTCAACAGCTTGTTGCCCACGACCACGCTGATACCCATCATCAGCACATAAGCAAGGATGGTCCCTAAGAAGATCAAAACTGGCGCGCGGTACTTGGCGGCTAGGGCCAGGGTCGAGAACTGCGTCTTGTCACCCAGTTCCATCAAAACCACCATCAAAAAAGTGGTCAGGATTGCGAACTTTCCGCGTCTGACCTTGACCTTCTCTGATTCTTTCGATATCAGCGCGTAAATCCCAAAGCCGATGAATATGGCCGCGCCCAAAAGTCCGATCGCCTGCATCGGGATGAACTCCGCCATGGCAGTGCCGGCGAGTATGCTTATGCCATCGACCAGCGCCACTGCCAGGACTGCCCCAGCGAACACGGAGATCGCCCTGTAACGCGTGGATAGGGTCATTGCGGCGAGCTGCGTCTTGTCCCCCAGCTCGGCCACCGCGATTATACCAAAGGCCGATATGAGTGGTGTCGGGTCCATTGAATCTTACTGACCTGTGTGTGCGTAAGTAAAAACTGTTCAGCTTCTCGGCCGTCATAACAGGGCATTTTAAATATTCCGAAATCTTTATATATAGTGATAAAAACTGCGGTTAAAATTTTGGGAGGTCGTGATTTGCAGGTCAGAGGCAAGGCGTTGCACACCACCTCACGCGGGCTGGTGGTGCAGGCGGGTCAGTCACCTAAGCAGGGGCAGACCGCTCTGGATTCAGCAGGGAGGAGAATAGGGCGCGTTTTCGACATTTTTGGGCCTGTGAAATCGCCATACGTCGTGATAAGGCCCGCTTCAGGCGTTTCCGTGGCCGACCTCAGGAAGCTCATCGGTTCGGATATATTTATGGAGGATAGGTATGGAAAAAGTCGGGAAGCAAAAAACGTGCCCCGAATGCGGAAGCACAAAGCTCGTGCGTGATTACGAGCGAGCGGAGCTGGTCTGCGCCGGGTGCGGCTTCGTCATCCACGACAAGATAATGGACATGGGGCCGGAGTGGCGGGCGTTTGACCAGGAGCAGCGAGAGCGCCGGGGCAGGGTCGGAGCCCCCATGACGTTAACAATTCATGACAAAGGTCTGTCCACGATGATCGACTGGCGTGACCGCGATTCACACGGCAAGGACCTCACCCCCAAGCGCAGGGCCCAGATCTACCGGCTCAGAAAGTGGCAGCGCAGGATTAGGGTGTCGGATGCGACCGAGCGGAACCTTGCGTTCGCGCTCTCAGAGGTGGATCGCATGTCGTCTCACCTTGCCCTGCCAAGGAACGTGAGGGAGGCGGCCGCGCTTATTTACAGGAAGGCAGTGGAGGAGAGGCTGATCCGTGGCCGGTCCATCGAGGGGGTCGCTGCGGCTGCGCTCTATGCGGCCTGCCGTGAGTGCAAGGTGCCACGGACGCTTGATGAAATCGCTGATGTTTCTCGCGTGAGCAAGAAGGAGATTGGGCGGAGCTACAGGTTCATCGCCCGAGAGTTGATGATCCACCTGCGGCCGACCAGCCCGACCGACTACATCCCGCGGTTTGGGTCGGAGCTCAAGCTGAGCGGCGAGGTGCAGTCGAAGGCGATTGAGTTGCTGAAGGAAGCGACGAAGAAAGGGCTGACTTCAGGGCGCGGGCCGACTGGAGTAGCGGCAGCGTCCATCTACATAGCGAGCGTGCTCTGCGGGGAGAGGCGTACGCAGCGGGACGTGGCGGATGTGGCGAGGGTAACGGAAGTTACGGTGCGTAATCGCTATAAAGAACTCTGCGTAAAGCTCGGATTAGACGTAGAGCTTTAAATTTTCCTTATTTTTAGAAAAATAGCCTAAATTTCTCTTTTTGGAACCGATTATTTTCGGTGACCTCTCCCCAAAAATGGCTTGAAAACACCTGTCAATCTTCCAAGCGAGGGTGAAAAATTGGAAGTGAGTGACCAGTTTAGACAGTTGTCTCATGATGAATGTCGCAAATTGGCAGCCGTCATGCTTTTAACTGATGGTTGTGTCATGAGGAGAAACAATCGAAAAGCATACTGGATATTGTATCATGGAAGAGACGTAGTATTACATCAAATTTTCAAGTTTTTAGTTATGAGGGGTTTTGGAGGAAAACCGTCGAGTTTTTTAGGAAGCCATAAACGGTCACATCGAACGGTATTTGAGCGCGGTCTGAATTCCCAATCTACAAACGCACTTTTCTCGTTGACACCTTCCTTTAAGACGAGCCCCGGTAGAAAAAATGTTGGCGAATATGCCTTGGCAAAAAGTCCAAGCTTGGAGTTTCTTTCTGATGAGTCGTTTAGGACAAAAGTCATAGCATTTAGACTTGCCATGAGCGCGGATGGAAACGTGGCGGTTATCAACGACGGCGACAGGGGCCTAAAGTTCAGGTTAAGATTTGGCTGCGCGCATCCAACCTTGACAATGGAATGGAAAGCGCTGATAGACGAACTTGGAATCTCGATGAATGTGGCGAGGGACAAGAATACATGGTCAGGGGTTCAGGGGCTCAACACAGATCGAAAAGGCAACCTGTTGAAATTTTCTGAATATGGCGGATTCATTAAAGGTGTCAAAGCACACAAATCACCTAAATACCGTGGATTCGAGAAAAACGCGATTTTGTTCGGTATACGGGATGTATTAACAGGAAAAAGCAACCATCTTAAAGAAGCTATCGAAACATATGAAGCGGGGTCGTGGGGTAGCTTGGCCTATCCTACTGGCTTAAGATCATTCTTCGATGATCTGCCAAATGGGACGTAGGTCAACGCAAAAAAGCCAGTGACCCGAGTTCAAATCTCGGCGACCCCACCACTAACGTCTTCTGAAAAGCAAACTTCTTAACGTGTTTATGCCAGTTTAGGTGGGGGGACGGCATGGAAGCCGAAATTCCTGTTGTCGAGGCGCAGTTGTACAAAGGCAAGATAGTGGTCTGGGACGAGGCGCAGGCTAATCAGCTCTACCAGAGGGGCTCCTACGGCAAGCCATTGACTGGTGGGAAGCTGCAGCTGGCTCCTGTGGAGGCCTTGTACCTTATGGAGGGCGGCAAGCTCAACGTGGTGGACGAGAACGGTAAGAAACTGAAGTACAGGGACCTTCCAGACAAGTTCACCGCGGCGGATCCCGAGACGATGCTCAAGTACGCGGTGTACGCCGACCTACGCTCGCGCGGCTACGTCATCAAAACTGGCTTGAAGTTCGGCGCGCACTTCCGGGTCTACGAGAGGGGTGAGAAGCCAGGCGAGGCGCACTCAAAGTTTTTGGTCCAGGCTGTGCCCGAGGGGATTAGGCTCACACCGACCGAACTCGCGCGCGCGGTCAGGCTAGCTCACAGTGTCCGTAAGAAGATCATGTGGGCGATTGTGGACGACGAGGGAGACATCACATACTACGTGTTGACCCGAGAGAGGCCATAATCAGTCCTTTAGCATGAACTCCTGAATCACGCCTTTTGCCTTTTCTCTCTTGTGCTGATGGTCGACTAGGAATTTCTTCACCCTCTCAGCCAGCATCTTCTTGCAGTCGCCGCAGATCAGCTCGCCGCTCTTGCACGTTCGGTAGATCTCATGTAGCTTCCTGTCATCGTCCTCGAACATGAAGTAAAAGTATTGGTAGACTGAGCAGACGTCTGGGTTGCCACCCTTCTCCCTCTGCTCCTTGACGGTCGCCCTACCACCCGTGAACGCGTTCATTATCTTCTTAGAGGCCACCTCCGGCGCATCTGTCGTGAATATGCAGGTCTCAGGCTGGCTCGCGCTCATCTTCCCGCCCTCACCGAGGCCGGGGATGAACTTGCAGTGGAGCTGAGCTGGTTTGTAGAACCCGAGTTTCGGCGCCACGTCCCTGCTCGGTCTCCAGTATGGGTCTTGGTCTATTGCCGCAGGTATCAGGCATGGGATATTCTTGCCCTTCAGGACCGATGGAAAGAAGCAGGGCGCTGCCTGGACGGCCGGGAAGAAAATCGTGCCTATGTTATTCTCGTTCGTGAACCCGAAGACGGCCTTCGCGGTCGAAAAGGTGATGTGCTTCGCCACCTGGATTGCCATCTTGTACAGTGTTTTTGCATACTCCACGTCTGAAAATATGAACGTCTTTTTCGGGTCGAATCCGCACGCTATCACGTCAAGCGTGTTGTCGTATGCGAAACCTGTGGAGTCCTCTAGGCTGAGCTCCCTCTTGAACAGGAACTTCTCGTCGTCGGTCATCTGGAAGTAGAGCTCGGCGCCGAAGACATCTTGGAGGTGTTTGGTGAAGATCCACGGGATTAGATGCCCAATGTGTGTGTGGCCTGATGGACCCCTTCCGGTGTACAGGTAGAATTTTTCACCTTTCTCGTACATGTGAAGGAGCCAGTCAAAGTCCCGGTGCGAGAAGAAGATTTTCCTCCTCAATAATGTGTGTAGCCCTCCCGCGTGCTTTTCCAGTTTTTTGAGGAGCGGTTGGTCTATCAGCTTGGTCCCAAACTCTTTGACGAGCTTGTCGTAGTCGACCTTTCCCTTGACTTCCCACGGTGTGACGACAAACTTTTGAGTTATAACCCCCCCCTCCGACCTATTTCAACCTCGAACTGAATGGGGTTCGGCGCGTATTTAATCTTTGAGAGATTTCTGCCCTTGGATGGACGGCTGACTTATAAACACGAAAGAGAGATATTTAAACGCGCGATGAGGAGCCTGGCTAATCTGATTTGTGATGTGGATATTGAGTGCTGAGCGCACCCAGACATCTTCCAAACTGTTAACTCTCACTTTTGTTCTGAGAATTCTTCGGGCGCAGGTACTTGTCGACGAACTTTGGATCGATACGCTTTAGCTCAGCCGTTGGCAGCATGCGCAGGAGTTCCCAACCGTGGTCGAGCGTGGTCTCGATAGATCTGTTCTCATTTCTCCCCTGGTTCACGAACTCCCGCTCGAACCGTTCGGCGAATGCAAGGTAGCTTCTGTCCCGGTCGGTCAACGCCTCCTCCCCAACGACCGTGACGAGGGCGCGCAGGTCCTTGCCCTCCGCGTATGCAGCGTAGAGCTGGTTAGACACGTCGCTGTGGTCCTCCCTAGTATGCCCCTTGCCTATGCCGTCCTTCATGAGCCTGGAGAGGGATGGGAGGACGTTGATTGGCGGGTAGACTCCTTTGCGGTGGAGCTCTCGGTCAAGCACGAGCTGGCCCTCCGTGATGTAACCTGTTAAATCCGGGATCGGGTGGGTTATGTCATCGCCCGGCATGGTCAGGATTGGCATCTGGGTCACGGAGCCCTTCTTCCCCTTTATCCTTCCAGCCCGCTCGTAAATCGTCGCGAGGTCCGTGTACATATAGCCAGGATATCCTCGCCTTCCAGGCACCTCACCTCTTGCCGCAGAGATCTCGCGAAGGGCTTCGGCGTAGTTTGTCATGTCGGCTAGGATGACTAGCACGTGCATCCCCTGGGTGAACGCGAGGTACTCTGCCGAGGTTAGGGCTAGGCGGGGCGTCAGTATGCGCTCGATGGCGGGATCGTTCGCGAGGTTCAGGAAGACGATTGCCCGCTCAAGTGCACCCGTTTTCTCGAAATCCTTTGTGAAAAACGCGGCTTCCTCGTGGGTTATCCCCATCCCACAGAACACCACCGCGAAGCTCTCCTCCTTCCCCAAGACTTTCGCTTGCCTCGCGATTTGAGCGGCGAGGTCGTTGTGAGGTAATCCAGCTCCAGAGAATATCGGCAGCTTTTGGCCACGGACCAGTGTGCTCATTCCATCTATGGCTGATATCCCAGTCTGGATGAACTCGCTCGGGTACTCCCGTGCCGTCGGGTTTATCGGGGCTCCGTGCACGTCCCACTCGTCCTCAAAGACAGGCTTTGGGCCGCCGTCTATCGGCACCCCTCGCCCGCTGAATATCCTCCCCAGCAACTCCGCACCGACGCCGAACTTTGTCGTCTCTCCAGTGAACCTGACCCTGGTCTTGAATGTGTCGATGCCCCTCGTGCCCTCGTACACCTGCACAACGGCACGGTCCTCGTACGCGTCCAGTACCTGTCCATGTTTGGCCTCTCCACTAGGTGTGGTGATTTCAACGACTTCCCCATAAGCGACACCTTTCACTCCTTCGACTATCATGAGGGGACCTGAGACCTCTGACACGGTCAGGTACTCGCGGCTCTTCACGGCCTCGCTTTTCATCCCTGCCCCCTCCTAGCCGGTACTTTTTTCATCAACTCCCCAAACTGCTCCTTGAGCTGTTGTTCCATCGCCTTCTGCTCTTTCAAGAAACTTTCAGTGGGGAGCCGTTTCATGCCGACAATCTTTTCCCTGATTGGTAGCTTTAGAATCTCCATCACTGGGACGCCCCGTCTAGCAGCCTCTACTGAGTTGTGATAGAATCCCAGCACGAGCTTGAGCATCCCGAGTTGTTTCTCCACAGGGCAGTACGTGTCGACCTCGTGGAATGCGAACTGCTGGAGGAAGTCCTCGCGCATCATCTTGGCAGCTTCGAGCACGGCCCGCTCCGGCTCAGGCAACGCGTCCGGCCCAACGAGCTTCACGATTTCCTCCAGCTCGGCCTCCTTCTGCAGCATCGCGATGGTTTCGTCACGCAACGACTTCCAGTCCTCCTTGAGCTTCTGTTTCCACCATCCCTGCAGGTTGTTGACGTAGAGTGAGTAACTGTTCAACCAGTGGATGGCTGGGAAGTGACGTCTGTCCGCCAACCCGGTGTCGAGCGCCCAGAAGACCTTGACCACACGAAGGGTGTTCTGCGAGACAGGCTCTGAGAGATCGCCGCCTGGAGGGGAGACTGCTCCGAGCACGGTTACCGAGCCAAATCGTTCGCCGCTGCCTAGGGTACGGACGCGTCCAGCACGCTCGTAGAACTCCGCCAGCCTGGATGCGAGGTAGGCGGGGAAGCCTTCTTCGCCTGGCATCTCCTCTAGCCGTCCCGAGATCTCCCGCATTGCTTCCGCCCACCGAGAGGTCGAGTCAGCCATGACAGCGACATCGTAACCCATGTCTCGGAAGTACTCGGCGATGGTGACCCCTGTGTAAACGCCGGCTTCTCGAGCAGCGACAGGCATGTTTGACGTATTGGCGATCAGCGTGGTCCGTTCCATCAGCGACTCGCCAGTTCGTGGGTCTTTTAGCACGGGGAAGTGGACGAGCACGTCGCACATCTCGTTTCCTCTCTCCCCACACCCAACGTAGACAACCACATCGGCTTCCGCCCATTTCGCGAATTGATGTAGCATCACCGTCTTCCCTGTACCAAAGCCGCCCGGGATCGCTGCTGTACCCCCTTTCGCAATTGGGAAGAGTGTGTCGATGACTCGTTGTCCGGAGATAAGCGGTTCTTGGGGGTCTAACTTCTCCTTGAACGGCCTCGCACGCCGGACGGGCCATATCTGCATCATCTTGACCTCCCGCTTTCCGTCAGAGGTCTCAATCGTGGCGATGGTATCCTCGACCTTGTGTAGCCCGTCTGCAATCTCAACGAGTTTACCATTGATACCTGGCGGGACAAGAATTCGATGTTCGATGAGCTTGCTTTCCTTCACAATCCCTATGATGTCGCCCTCCACAAGGTCAGCACCCTTCTTGACCTTCGGCACGAATTCCCATTTCTTGTCGCGCGGCAGGGCGTTTGCGGACACGCCACGCGTTATGACGTCGCCCGTCTTGGCTTGGATTACATTAAGCGGGCGTTGTATTCCGTCGTAGATCGCACCTACTAACCCCGGGCCAAGTTCGACAGAGAGCGGCTTACCAGTCCCCTCCACTTTCTCCCCCGGTTTGATGCCAGAGGTCTCCTCGTAGACCTGGATAGTAGCACGGGCACCCTCGAGGCCGATTATCTCGCCGATGAGCCCATCGTCGCCGACTTTGACGAGCTCGTACATCTCAGAACCGCGCATATCGTCGGCGATAACGACGGGTCCGGTGATCCTCACGATTTTGCCCAAGCTTGGACCTCCAGCTATGATTGGGAGCCCCACTTTTTATAAGTGTCAGGGCTTTTATGAGCAGCACGACAAATTACCTTTGGCGCTGGATGGTGAGCTTCGGTGGTCGAGGAAAGCCTTCGTGCGATATTCGATGCTGAAAAAAAAGCAAAGGAACAAGCGGAAGCGGCCCAGCGCGAGGCGTCAGCTGTTTTGGAGTCTGCCAGGAAGGAAGTGACTAAGATAAAGGAGAGCGCCAAGCTCGAGACCAAGACGAAAGTGCAGAGGATATTCGACGATTCGAGAAAGAAAGCTGAGGCAGAGGTTCAGGAGCTGATGAAAAGCACGGAAAAGCAGATTCTTGCTATGGAGCGAAAAGCAAAGGTGCGGCATCCCGAGGCGGTCAAACTGGTTCTAGATGCGGTCGTTGGGTGACCATGTGTTAAAGACCGGCAGGATGAAGAAGGTCCGAGTGGTTTTTCATCACCAGGTCCAAGACGACGTGGTGGCGAAGTTGCACGAGGCTGGCGTGGTGCAGCTCAAGGAAGTTTCAGAGCCGGAGGTGGCGCGTAGGGCAGTCGGTGAAGAGGTCCACGAGTTTTCCTCCTTCCTCTCAAAGTTCAAGGAGATGGAGGAGTTCCTTGGACCTCCAACTGGGAAGCCAGCTTCTGTGAAGGAGCTGTCGTTTGAGCAGACACTCAAGCTGGCGAAGAAAAGCCTCGGCAGGGTGGGCCCTAAGGTAACTCGGCTAAAAGAGAAATCGGACGGACTTGAGCGCGAGCGCCAGG
Source organism: Hadarchaeota archaeon (SeqCode) (assembly GCA_964394495.1). Taxonomy (GTDB): domain Archaea; phylum Hadarchaeota; class Hadarchaeia; order Hadarchaeales; family Hadarchaeaceae; genus B75-G9. Next base: position 64,936 of record CAYMXQ010000001.1, on the reverse strand, counting down.
ACTTGCTCACCCAGATTAAGACGCTTGAGAAGTTCAGGGAGATCAGGTTCCAACTGAAGTACCTTCGCCCAACTGATGAGGTCAAGGTCACGACCGGGTTGATCGCCGAGGAGCAGGTCGAGGGGTTCATGAGCGCAGTCAAGGGCGCTCTGGTTGGGCTGGTGTTCACGTCGACGATTGGGACTGGAAAGCGGAGGGTTGTGGTCGTTGCGTGCCGTGCGCGGGACCAGCAGAAGCTCTCACCGGTCCTATACAGGTTCGAGGTGGAGATGTTGGAGGTCCCCGCTTTCTCCGGATCTCCATCGGCCGCGATAAAGGACCTTAACGCGCGGCTGGCCAAGAACGAACGCGAACGGCAGGGCATCCTGAGAGCGGTGAGAAAAGTGGCACGAGCGAACGCCAGAGAGGTGTCTAGGGTGAGGGAGCTTCTGGAGATTCAGCGTGAGCGGCTCGAGTGCGCAGGCCTGTTCGGATATACAGACGCCACGGCGGTTATTGAGGGATGGGCGAGGGCCAAACAGGTGCCAGAACTTGAGAATGTGCTAGGCGTCGCTACCAAAGGACACTACATACTCCAGACATACGACCCTCAGCAGAACGAGACGGAAGCCGTCCCGATCCAACTCGAGAACCCGAAGGTAGTGGGGGACTTTGAGTTCGTCACGGAGATGTACGGGCTGGCGAAGTACGACGAGGTGGACCCGACGCCGTTCCTAAGCTTCACATTCCCGCTCTTCTTCGCCATAGCCCTCTCGGACGCAGGCTACGGCCTCCTGCTAGGGCTCTTCATGGCGTCTGGTTTCTGGCTCGCAAAGATGTTCCCGCCCAAACTCAGGCGAATGATGGTGGTCTGCGCTATATTCACAATCATCGCGGGCATAATGGTCGGAGGGTGGTTCGGGCTGGGGAGAGGTCTGTGGGTCAACCCGATTCAACAGCCCGTGCCGCTCCTCAAGCTGGTAATATTCATAGGCATAATCCACCTCCTCATCGCGTTCGGGCTGGCGGGAGCTATCAAGGACATCTTCAGGCGCGACTGGAAGAGTCTCATACTGAGTCGCCTGTCACCGGTCCTGATAATAATCGGGTTTTTCGGGCTGTGCTTCTCCATCTTGGGCATCGGATTGTACGAGTTCGGAATCGACTACGCGTTCCCCAAGATGGACATGTTCTCGGTGTTCAATCCGCTGGCGTCAGCCGGGCTGGTCGTCACGTTGTCTAGGGCTTTATTTTACATCGGTCTGCTCATAGGCGTGACGTGTGCCGTGCTGACCGCCAAGGACAGCAAGGGCAGGTTCGGCGGGCCGCTGAACGTCCTGTACAGCATAACCGGGCATATCGCGGACGTGTCCTCATACACACGGCTCATGGCTCTAGGCATAGCGGGGAGCGTGATTGCGTTCTCGATAAACCTCATACTCGGTCTGATATACCACGGCATGATGCCGACGGAGCTAACGCCGCTCTCAGCCATCTTCGCGATTTTCCTGCTGATAGGGCTGGGGTTTGTATTCATAGCCGCACACTCGTTCAACATATTCATCAGCAGTCTCGGCTGTTTCATCCACACAATGCGTCTGCATTTCGCCGAGTTCTTCGGTAAATTCTACGAGTCAGGCGGGGAGAAGTTCGCTCCCTTTAAAGCTAAAAGGACGTTCACCAAAATAGAAGGGGGTGAGTGGCCTGGCAGGTGAAGAACTGGTCGTGCTGGCGGCAGGGCTCGCGGTGGCAATACCCGGGATAATGGCCGCATTGGGCGTCGGGATGACCGGGATAGCGGCGGCAGCGGTGTCCGCTGAGGACCCCAAGAAGTTCTCCAAGCTCTTCGTGTTGCAGGTAATGCCCGGAACGCAGGGAATCTACGGTTTCGTCGCCGGGTTCCTGATAATGTTCGTCGCGTACCCGAAGCTCGCAACTACGGGCGTGGCGGGTCTGTTGATACTGGTGGCTGCCCTTCCAGCGATACTGCAGGGTTTCACGTCATACTCGCAGGGGAAGGTCGCGGTAGCGAGCGTCAGCGCTGTAGCGAAGAGACCTGAGGTGTTCGGCCAGAGCATGATGTACATAGTGACTGTCGAGCTGTACGCGATCCTTGGGTTGCTGGCGACGATACTGTTCATGACGAGCATACACGCTCTGTAGGGGGCCATGATTTTGCCTGTTGAAAAAGGCGCCCAGCTGATAGCAGGGGACATACTCAAAGAGGCCAAGGACAAGTCCTCCGGGATAATCAGGGCGGCGAAGCACGAGGCGAAGGTGATGCTTGACGCGGCACGGTTCGGCGCTAGGGAAGAGGAGGAAAGCGAGGTGAAGGAGGCTCGAACCCAGGGCAAACAGGTTCAAGAACAGTTGATTGCCGAGGGCAGGATGAAGGCCAAGAGGACGATGCTGCAGAAAAGGGAAGGACTGATAAACGAGGCATTCAAGGCGGCTGAGGAGAAGCTACGGACATATGCGGCGTCTGAGGAATATGAGAAGGATTTGGCCAGCATAACTGCTGGCGCGTGCAAGGGGCTGGGGCAGGACAATGTTGTAATCCGAGCCAACCGTCGGGACTTGAAGACATTGGAGAAGGTGAAGGACCAGATCATACGCAAACTCGGCAATTCAAGCGTTTCTTTCGGGGAACCCATTCAGACGATAGGCGGTGTGAGAGTCGCGACACCGGATGGCAAAATCGAGATTGACGAGACGTTTGAGGGCAGGATGCGTAGGGCGTTCGAGGCCCTGCGGGTGAAGGTTGCAAAAGTACTCTTCGAAGGGTCCCGATGATAGAGATTCTGATTTTCATCGCAGCACTGATTGGAGCCATGTTCGCCTGGGTCATCATAAGCGCCCGCCGCTCGATGGCCTACATCTTCTGCAACGCGACGATTAGCGCGTGGGAGGCGAGGTTGCTGCCAGAATCTCGGTTAATGGAACTCGCCGAGGCGCCGGCTCTTACGAACGTGTTCTCGTCCCTTGAGGAGACCGAGTACAGGCCTCAGCTCGCAGATGTCGCGAAGGGAGAAGTAGACATGGTGAAGGTCGAGCGAGCGTTGAGAGAGAGCCTGAACGCGCGATATCGCGAACTCCTTGCGATGGTGCCGGAGGAGCGCAGGGGGACAATTATCAAGATGCTCCAGCGGGTGGACCTCTGGAACCTCAAAGCCATCGTCACGATGATTCACAACAAGGTCCCAAAGGAGAGGAGGTTGCAGGAGCTCCTCCCATCACCGACGATGCCGAAGGAAAGGCTAGAGATGCTGGTGTCTGCAGAGGACCTGAATGAGCTGCTAGAGTTCCTGAAGGGCAGCGAGTACTTTGACGCGCTGTCCGCCGCGTTGGTGGATTACGGGAGACGTGGACTGGTCGCCCTGCTCTCGGCGCTCGACAAGGGCTACTACACGGCCCTATGGAATGACGTGGTGGCAAAGCGGGCCCAGCGTTCGGTCCTGAAGGCCGCGGTCGGATACGAGATAGACTCCGTGAACATCAAGCTGATTTTGCGGCTCAAGCAGGAGGGCGCTCCACCCGAGGAAATCGACAGGTACCTAGTGAAACCATCGTATGAGCTGACGGACGCCATGTTGAAAGCGATGGTCACGGCCGAGGACATCCGCTCCGCGATACACATGATCCACATCACGACATACGGCAAAGTCCTGTCGGAAGCCATCCCGCAGATAGAGGCGAGGGGTCTGCCTGAGGCGGAGAAGGCTCTGGATGAGGCCCAGCTGAGGATATGCCGGTGGCTAGGGTTCACAAAATTCTTCAGCATAGCACCGGTGGTTTCGTACGTCAGCCAGAAGGAGAACGAGGGCAGGAGCCTCCGCGCGATAATAAGGCTCAAGGCCGATGGAGTCGAGTCGCCTAGGATAAAGGAAAAGATAACGAGGGTGTTGAAAGTTGAGCTTTAGGGTAGCTGCCATCGGGGACCGGGACACCGTGACGGGTTTGGCGTTGGCTGGCACGACATACACGTACGTCCACGAGACGAAAGAAGAAACTCTGGCGAAGCTCAACGAGTTCTTGGCAGGTGGAGAGATCGGGCTCATTCTTGTGACCCATCGTACCGCTGAGGACCTAGGGTTCGAGTTTCGCCAGCTGATGCGTACAAAAGAGCTGCTCCCAATCGTGCTCAGGATCCCAGACAAAACCGGATATGTACCTAAGGTCGATGAGCTCCGCGAGATAATCAGACGGACGGTCGGGGCCGATATAGTCGTGAAGAGAGAGGTAGGGTAAATGGCAACGGCTTTGGCAGTTTCCCCCACTAGGATGGAACTCATGAAGCTCAAGCAGAGGGTGGGCCTCGCGCAGAAGGGCCACGACCTGCTCAAGGAGAAGATGGATGCCCTAGTGATGGAGTTCTTCGAGGTACTGAGGAAGATTCAGGACTCAAGGGCCAAGGCGCTTGAGCAGCTCACGAATGCCCACCGCGCGTTGAGCGATTGTTTCGCCACCATGGGAACGATCGAGACCGTTCAGGCCGCGAGGGAGGCCAAGAGGGAGCTACAGCTGGAAATTTCGTCACGTTATGTCATGGGTATCGCGGTGCCGACGGCGGAGGTCGGGGAGGTGGAGCGAAACGCATCGACCAGAGGATACAGCCTACACATGACATCGTCTGTGCTCGACCAGGCGGCGAGGGAATTCGAACGGGCGCTCAAGCTTCTGGTCGAGCTCGCCGAACTAGAGGCTTCAGCTTCTGCCATCGCCAAGGAGCTTGAGAGGACCAAACGGAGGGTGAACGCTCTCGAGTACGTGCTGATACCGAAGCTTAAGGGAGCCATCAAGTTCATCGCGATGAGGCTCGACGAGATGGAACGGCAGAACTTCACCCGCCTGAAGCGGATAAAGGCGATACTAGAGGAACGTGGGTGATGAAGTGGAGACACGCAAATGGCCTGTCATCGTAGCCCTGTTCTACCCTTTTGCAATCGCGACAATGAGCGCTGGGCTCCTGGCGTTTGTGATGATCATGCTAAAGCTCAACGTTCTCTTCATCGCGACCGTCGTCTTATGGTTTTACTTCGCCTCCGCGGCCTCCATTTACGCCATATCAAAGGAGATCCTAAAGGTCCTTGGCGTGCACAGGTTTTTCTTGAGTTTGACGGTTGTTATGGGGTTGCTCGCCGTTTTGTCTGCGCTCACTTTAGGGTTCTCAGGCTTTCCGACTGTTAGCTAGCCAAAACCGTGTCCACAATCCGTGCATAGAGCGTCCGGGTGAAAATAAGCGCAAGAACCGTGCCGCTTATCGTGAGTATGACAAAGCCACGGATTGCACCGAATCCAATCAGAGCGACCGGTACCATCGCGCCGATTATAGCGAACATCGCGGTGTAGACAATTTTAAGCGCACGCGAGGCCCTCCAGCCCACGCTCACTCCCTTGTCCTGAGGCATCCCGCCCCGCAGCATCTCGTCCGTCACGATCAGCATGTGGTCGATGCCAGTAACCACCACGACAAACAGCCCAGCGAGTTCGGGCAGCCCGATGGTAAGGCCAGATGCGGACGCGGCGCCGAGAGCTATGGCAAGCTCGCACAGCGATGTCCCAAGGATCGTCAGGCCGATCTTCCAGCGACGGTATCTGAGATAGAGCAGCAAAAACACGGCAGCGCCTGCAACTGCTCCCGCCAGCAGGACTTCTCGCATGAACCCATCGCCAAGATAAGCCCCTACAGCGGCTTCGCTCTCGAAAGAAACATTCGCCGGCAATTTGTCGGACAACACTGTGCGGAGGGTCCTAGCGTCCTGCAGGTTCGATTCGACAACGATCCTGTTTGACCCAATGCCAAGGCCAACTGTGATGTCGGAGATGATTCCGCAGGCCCGTTTGATCCATTTGTCCTTAGTCTCGTTGCTCAGCTTTGGCACGCTTTCCAACTGATAGCCAGCTGGGATGTCTCCGACAACGTTTGCGAAGTCCTCCATGTTGCCGAGGAGTAGGACGCGTAGTTTGGCCCCAGCCTGACTTTGTAGATAGTCGCGTGCAGTCGTAGATAAGTTATCCAAAGATGTGCCAACGGCCGGGACCAGCAGGGAGTATTCACCCGCTGTGGTAGAGCGGAACATCCACGTGCCGTTGTCATAAACGAGCGCGGAAAGTTCCCCCAGGACAGTCTCGTTGAACAGTAGGATTGCGTCGGTAGGCCGGTCGAGGTAAACTACTCCGGGGACACTTGTTTTGCCCTCGGCGGCCGTCTTTAGCTTCAGAGAACCTTCTTCCGTGTAATAAACATGGATGCTGGAGTAAATCGCGCCAGCAGATGCCGGAGCTACAAAACTTGCGATGTCCTCGTCGGTGAGCACCAGCTGGTTTTCTATGAGGATTTCGAGCCCACCCCGCTTGGTCAGCAATTCTCTGGTGCGGTCGTCCATTTGAGTGGTTTCGAACAAAATTTTGTTGTCCCCGAGCGTCCTGAGGCTGGTCCCGAGCAGGCCGTAAGGGTCGACGCGTGCCTGGAGTTTGGATATAGTGTTATCCCGTATCTCCTGGGTCGCGTTTTCCACGACCCCGATAACTGTACCAAGCCCACTTACCATATTTTGGACGAATGTGGTTGAGACGGATTCCCCTATTTCCACGACTATCCTTCTTTCGGCCGGATATTGTGCGACCAAATTCACCGTGGTGTTCAAGTTGTTCTTGAGCACAGAACGTATGGAGTTCCAGGCGGAATCCATGTCATCGCCGGTTGTCTCTATCGTGACTTGCGAGACTTCTAGATTCAGGATGGTTCTGGAACCACCCCCGATGTCAACCCCGAAATTTAGCCCCCGTGCCTGCAACCCAAGCCCACCCCACGGCTTCCAGACGAGCATCACGGATATGAGGACTGCCAGGAGCAGTAGCCCGAAGCGGCGCTGTTTAAACACTGACATGGTAATCCTTCCTCTGCCGGCGTTCGGCGTGCCCCAGGATAATTCCTGCACCAAGGAGCCACGTGTTGAGGATGTTTATCGCTATGCCGAAGATCAGGACGGCGGTCAGCACGTTGAGCTGCATGGCGCCCGTGATGATATTCAATACGAGGAGCACCGCGACCATGATAACTCCCATCGTCAGCCCTGTGCTCATCGACCCGGCCGCCTGTTCCTTGGGCTCACCACCGACACGCTTGAGGACACGCCAAGCGAGCATCACGTTAGTATCGATGGCATAGCAGATGAGCACCAGAATCCCTACTGTCGAGGCTAGGCTGAGGGGCAGGCGGAGAAGTGCCATGTACCCCAGAACACAGATGACATCCAGCGCGATAACGAGCAGGATAGTCGCAGGGACGATGCGGCGCCTGAAAATTATAAGGAAGAGCACTCCCATCACTATAAACGCAGCGATGACTGGGTACAGCACATGTTCGATTTGCGGGATAATCGGCCCAATCGCGCTTATCGTGACTGCGTTGGTCGGTATGCCGAACTGTACGGAGAGCACGCTCTTGACATTGGTCTCACCATTTCCATCCAGTGCACCAGTTTCGATGTGAAGACCGTTCTCGACTGGTAGGACATCAACATCAGTGCCGAGCAAACCCGTGATTGCGGATTTCACATCACTGACGTTCGGCATGTTTTCCACGCCTTGGACCATAACAAGCGAGCCACCCTTGAAATCTCTACCAAGAGTAACTCCACGTATTAAGATGCAGGCTAAGAAGAGGGCAGATATGATTATGGGTATCGCTATCAGCTTGCGGCCCTTCAATCGTTGGTAATCCAGAGCGAGCATCGCCAGACCTCCCCCTTCCTTTTTAGACGCCAGATTAATAAACACATCTTGGTTGGTACCTACCATGTTTGAGGAAGGAGAGAGGATAATACTGGTCGACGAGAGCGGCCGGACCTACCTGACCAAGGCCGAGAGGAGGCAGCTACATACAAAATTCGGGGTGGTCGAGCTGGGCGAGGCGATTGGTAAGGAACCTGGGGCGAGGTTGAGGTCGCATCTTGGTAAAGAGTTCGTCCTGCTCAGGCCCTCCATAACCGACTACATGCAAAAACTACGCAGATCGCCCCAGATAATGTTGCCAAAGGACGCGGCGCAGATTGTCGCGCACACTGGTGTGGGCCCAGGTAGCCTCGTGGTAGATGCTGGCGTCGGGTCCGGTTCGCTCGCTATATTTCTGGGCAACCTCGTGAGGCCGGACGGGCGCGTGGTGAGCTACGAGGTCCGTGAGGACTTTGCGCGTCTGGCTGAGGAGAATATCCGCCTCGCAGGCCTGGCTGAAATTATCACTGTCAAGCTCAAGGACATCTACGAAGGTATAGATGAACAAAATTTGGACTTGGTCACGTTGGACTTGCCCCAGCCCGAGCGCGTGCTGCCCCATGCCGAGCGAGCGCTTAAACCGGGTGGATATCTCTCGGTCTTCGCACCGTGCGTCGAACACCTCCAGCGCATTTACCGTGAGTTCCCTAACTTCAGGTTCACGAACGTCAGAACAATCGAGTGTCTGGTCCGAGATTTCGAGGTGAACGCCTGTTGCACCAGACCGAGCACGCGCATGATAGCACACACCGGCTACCTGACTTTCGCACGGCGGATATGACCCTCAATCAGTTGAACAAAGATAATCCCTTTTAATACAAACAGCGATGGAGATTTTGGGATGGTGATGTTTAAGCGGATGACTTTGTGTGTAACCGAAGCAACTCCGGAGGAAGTAATTCAAGCCGCGATAAAGCTCTGCTCCAAGGAAACCAAGGTCTATGTGCTGCACGTCACCCACCTGCTGAACGATTTCGTCAAGAAGGAGGTCTCGAAAAAGTTTTCTAGGTTAGTGAACAGCTTCAAGAAAGCCGGAGTGAAGAGCCAACTTGAAATAGTGGAGTCTACAGATGTCAAAAATGCCATAGTTTCGTTCGCAAAGAAAAATTCCAGTGACGTCATAGTTACAGGTACTATTCCTCGAAAGGGTTTGCTCGGTTATTTCTCGGAGAGTGTTTCAGATTATCTGGTGAAAAACGCCCCGTGCACCGTCGTCCTCATCAGGAAAGCAGGGCAGCCGGCGTGACATAAAAAGCGCTGAGGTAAAACCCGGTGATGCGATTGGACATCCCTTTCATAGTGTCAATGCTTGTCTTCATTGCAACGATTGTTTTAATTTTTAAACATCCGATGGTAAAAATCCCGTTTACATCCAAATACCTACATATCGACTATGGATTGGCCCCGCTCATCGGCGTCATCATACTGCTCCTAACTTTTTCAATCGGCATGGGCACAATCGAAAGGGGAGTCATCGGCACTGATAGCGTAAGACCGTACTCAATAATCATCCTCATCATGTCCCTGGTGTACATCTGCATCTCACTAGATTTCACGGGATTTTTTGAGTACATCTCGCTCCATGTCGTCAGGGTCTCGAAGAACTCGGGTAAGAGGCTCTTCATTTATCTCTTCTTTCTCACGGTGTTTCTCGCTCTTTTCACTGACAACGACACCGGCATATTGACGATGACTTTCATCGTTTTTTACGTTTGTAAAAATGC
>CAYMXQ010000001.1:48203-55447 GCA_964394495.1 Hadarchaeota archaeon (SeqCode) | reverse complement strand
AACATAAACCCAATCCCGTTTTTGCTCGCACAGTTTTTCGCCGTGAATGCTTCTGGCATGGCGATTTACATTGGGAACCCTACAAACATCGTAGCAGCTGATGCCTACGGGCTCTCTTTCGTGGAGTTCGCGAAGTGGATGTTGCTTCCGTCTTTTGTGGGTTGCGCCGTATGTCTGATTCTGCTATGGCTGGTTTTCAGGCGTAATATACCCAAGAAGTTCAAGGCACCTAGGGTGGACCCCAGTTCAGCCCTCAAGAACAGGAACGGGGCCGTGTTCGGTGTGGCCGTGCTGGCGTGCACCCTAGTTTTCATGAGCTTGCCGACTGAGTGGACGGGGATACCGCTGTGGGCAGTGGCCCTGATATTTGCATTAGTGATGTTTTCGCGCGATCTGGTGTCTTACCGTTCCAAAGTTTCGTCTATATTATCCAGGATGCCGTGGAAAATAGCTCCGTTCCTGATCGGGCTTTTCATAATAATAGCGGGTCTGGAAGCGACTGGATGGACAGACCTCTTGGCATCTCAACTATCGATAATCTCATCGACCTCGTTGACGGCCGTAATCGGGTTATGCATCTTTTCTTCGCTTGCGGCCGGCGTAATGAGCAACTACCCGATGACTATATTCTTCGTCGCGGCACTCCAGAGTCCATATTTCGCGGTCTCTCAGACGGCGAGGCTGGGCTCGACATTGGCCATAGTAGCCGGGGCTAATTTGGGGGCCAACCTCACCCTCATCGGCGCGCTGGCCGGGGTAATGTGGGCGAAGATACTGTCAGATAAAGGGTGCTCGATCTCCTTCTCACAGTTCTCGAAGTACGGTTTCCTGATAATGCTGCCCGTCATAATCGCAACGTGCTCGACTATTATTGTTGAGATGATGATATGGGCCTGATAAATTAGCCGTTGCCAATAGTCCCGCTTTTCACGGTTGATACAAGCAGTCTCCCGTGATATTTTCGACCACATCTAAGCAGGGAATACAAAAGTGCCCGGAAATTAGTTTGAGGACTGTGTTTAGCGGCCCTTTAAATAGTATAAATATTTTTTTCGGTGCCCTCTCCCCCAAAGTCGCTTAATGGCAGGTGTAGTCGATGGATTAGAAATTAAATAGGTTGGCGATTGTTTGGTGATTTCAAGAGAAGAACTTGATGAATTTCGTCCCAAGTAAAAGAGAATCCTTTTAATCTTGGCGGCGATGGGAATTTTGGGATGGCGATGTTTAAGCAGATGACATTGTGCGTTACCGAAGCAACTCCGGAGGAAGTCATCCAAGCCGCGATAAAGCTCTGCTCCAAGGGAACCAAGGTTTACGTGCTGCATGTAACTCATCTGCTGAACGATTTCGTCAGAAAGGAGGTAACAAAAAAGTTCTCCAGGGTGGTTGACCTTTTCAAGAAAGCCGGGGTGAAGAGCCAGCTTGAGATAGTCGAGTCGACGGATGTCAAAAATGCCATAGTCTCGTTCGCAAAGAAGAATTCCAGTGATGTCATAGTGACAGGCACGATTCCTAAAAAAGGTCTACTCGGCTATTTCTCGGAGAGCGTTTCCGATTACATAGTGAAAAACGCCACGTGCACCGTCGTCCTCATCAGGAAAGCAGGGCAGCCGGCGTGACATAAAAGGCGCTGAGGTAAAATCTGGTGATGCGATTGGACATCCCTTTCATAGTGTCAATGCTTGTCTTCATTGCAACGATTTTTTTAATTTTTAAACATCCGATGGTAAAAATCCCGTTCACATCGAAATATTTCCACATAGACTACGGCATGGCCCCGTTGATCGGTGTCCTCATGCTTTTACTCACTTTTTCAATCGGCATCGGCACAATCGAGAGAGGGATCATCGGCAGTGGCAGCGTAAAACCGTACTCCATAACCATCCTCATCATGTCCCTGGCGTACATCTGCGTCTCGCTCGATTTCACTGGTTTTTTCGAGTACGTTTCATTGCGCGTGGCGAGGGCCTCGAAGAACTCTGGCGGGAGGCTCTTCCTCTATCTCTTCCTGCTCACAGCTTTACTGACGCTTTTCACCAGCAACGACATCGTGATACTGACGATGACCCTCATAATTTTCTACGTATGTAAAAGTGCGGACATAAATCCGATTCCATTTTTGCTCGCACAATTTTTCACCGTGAATACCCTCGGCATGGCGCTGTACATCGGAAACCCCACAAACATAGTAGCCGCGGATGCGTACGGCCTCTCCTTCATGGAGTTCGCGAAGTGGATGCTTCTCCCATCTTTTATTGGCGCAATCACTTGTATCGCTCTGCTCTGGCTGATTTTCCGGCGGAGGATACCCAAGAGGTTCAAAACAACAAAGATAGACCCTAGTTCGGCCCTCAAGAACAGGAGAGGAGCCATGTTCGGTTCAGCCGTGCTGGCGCTCACAATCGTCTTCATGAGCTTGCCCGCCGAATGGACCGGCCTCCCCCTGTGGGTGATAGCACTGTTCTTTGCGTTCGTCATGTTTATGCACGACATCGTTTCATATCGCTCAAAGGTCTCGTCAATCTCGTCGAGGATGCCGTGGAAGATAGCGCCCTTCCTCGTGGGGCTTTTCATCATAATTGAAAGCCTCGACGCAACTGGGTGGACCGGCCTCTTTGCGTCCAAACTCATGATATTTTCAGGGAGTACGGCGACGATGGTGCTCGGGATATGCTTCATATCCTCACTCTCGGCCGGGGTCATGAACAACCATCCGATGACTATATTCTTCGTCAGGGCGTTCCAGAGCCCAGCTTTCACGGTTTCTCAGACGACTAGGCTGGGTTCGACGCTGGCGCTGGTCGCCGGGAGCAATTTCGGGGCAAACTTCACGCTCATCGGTGCGCTCGCCGGAGTAATGTGGGCGAAGATGCTCTCGGATAAGGGGTGCTCAATTTCCTTCTCAGAATTCTCCAAATACGGTTTCCTGATAATGCCGCCCGTGATAATTGCGACAGGATTGACTCTGATAATGGAGCTCATGATATGGGCCTGATAAGGCGCCCCTGCGGTTTCAGCTCTATTTTTGGGTGCTCTGAGAAGAAACTAATCTTGCCTTGTATCCGTAGTACAGAACTCCGTCCTCGTCTTCCTCGCCCATCCGCCTGAATACGATTTCGACCTCGTCGCCTATCTTGACATCAGTCGGGTTGCAGTCGGTGATCTGGGTCGTGATGCGCGGTCCGTCCTCCAGCTCAACTATGGCCAAAGCATACGGCACCTGGTCCTCAAACCCATTCGCGGCCACGTGGACGATGGAATAGGATACCACCCTGCCTCGCGGCTTCAGCTTGTAGGGGCTCAACTTCCCCATCCGCCTGCAGTGCGGGCAGAGGAATCTCGGCGGGAAGTGGACCTTGTTGCAATTGCCGCAGTGGCTGCCTATGAGGTTATACCTGCTCGGGATTTCACGCCAGAAACGAGGGACGGCCATCTAGTCACCCCTCCTGAGTATGTGCACTACGGCTGTGCCCCCTGAGCCTCCGACGTTGTGGGTCAGCCCGATCTCGGCACCGCTGATCTGTCGCTTCCCCGCCTCACCACGGAGCTGTTGAACGACCTCCACGGCTTGGGCTATGCCCGTGGCGCCGACAGGATGTCCCTTTCCCTTCAAGCCTCCGCTCGTGTTCACTGGGATCCTTCCCTCCCTCGCAGTCTCACCTTCTTGGGTCACTTTTCCACCCTTACCCTTCTCACAGAAACCCAGGTCCTCTATGGCCATTATCTCAGCTATCGTGAAGCAATCGTGGACCTCGGCTAAATCTATATCATCCGGTCCTACCCCTGCCATCTTGTACGCCATCTTGGTCGCCTCGACCGTCGCCCTGAGGCCCGTGAGGGACGGTCGGCTGTGGAGGGAGATGCTGTCACTGGCCTGCCCGGTACCTGCGACCAAAATCGGCGTATCGGTGAATTTTTTGGCCTTCTCAGCTGGCGCAAGGATAACACAGGCCGCACCGTCCGTGATTGGAGAGCAGTCCAGAAGTTTCAACGGCAGTGTGACGGGTGAGGAGTTGAGCACGTCATCTACGGTGATCTCCATGTGGTACTGGGCGCATGGGTTGAGGCAAGCGTTACGGTGGTTCTTGACTGCCACCATGGCCATCTGCTCCTCCGTGGTCCCGAACTCGTACATGTGTCGGCGGGCCATCAACGCGTAGAGACCAGGGAAGGTCGCCCCGGCATAGACCTCCCACTCTTGGTCCGCGGCAGTGGCCAACGCCCCGGTCGCGTGTTCCGAAAGGACATCGGTCATCTTCTCTATGCCTGCAGCGACCACGAAATCGTGGACCCCGGAGCCCACAGCGATTATGGCCTGGCGGAGGGCGAGGCCCCCAGAAGCGCAGGCAGCCTCTACACGAGTAGATGGTATGGGGACGAGGCCGGCATGGTCGGCTATGAGCGAGGCTATGTGTTCCTGGCGGATGAACTGGCCGGCAGACATGTTACCGACGTACATCGCGTCTATCTGCTTCCCGTCGATTTTGGCGTCCTCAATGGCGCGGGCCCCGGACTCTATCATCATCTGCCTGAAAGAGACGTCCCATAGCTCCCCGAACTTTGTGAGCCCGACCCCTATTATCGCGACATCTCGCATCTATCTCACCAACAACCTCTTGTATTTAGCGTAAGTGGGGTAGTCGATGTAAGTTTTCCTGTTCACGTAATCAGCCACCTTTGGGGCGGCATTGCGCTTGGTCTCGATGGCGTCCTTCACCACCATGCTGAAGGCGTCGCTCCCGGCACCGGAGCCGTAGGAGACCACGAATATGCGCTCACCAGGCTTAGCTTGGTCGAGGACAGCTGCCAGGCCTATCATCGACGCTCCGGAGTATGTGTTCCCGATCTTTGGCGCCAGCAGACCCGGCATAACCTGCTCCTTTGTGAAGCCCAGCTCCTCTGCAACCTGGAGCGGGAATTTTCCATTTGGCTGGTGAAACACGACGTATGCGAAATCCTGGGGGGTGAGCTTTAGCTGCCGCAGCAGACCGTGGGCTGCAGATATAACATGCTTGAAGTAGGCGGGCTTTCCGGTGAACCTGCCGCCGTGCTTCGGGTACGGCTTCATATCCCGGCGCCAGAAGTCGGGCGTGTCGGTCGTGTAAGAGTATGTACCTTCGATCGCGGCCAGTGTTTCGCCCCCATTCTTACCTATGATGAAAGCGCCGCCACCAGCTGCAGCAGTGTACTCCAGTGGGTCTCCCGGGGCACCTTGGGCCGTGTCGGAGCCAATTGACATACCATACTTCATCATGCCAGCTTCCACAGCGCCCATACATGCCTGGATTCCGGCAGTCCCGGCCTTGCAGGCGAACTCGAAGTCAGCGGCCGTGAGGTGTGGGGTCGCTTCGATAGCCTCCGCTACTATCGTGGCAGTTGGTTTGACCGCATAGGGGTGGGACTCCGAGCCGACGTATATGGCGCCGATTTCCTGGGGGTTTATACCAGCCCGCTTTACCGCGTTACGCGCCGCTTCGACAGCTATCGTCGCGGTGTCTTCGTCGGGACCTGGGACGGACTTCTCCTCGAGAAGCATCCCACGTTTGACGCGTTCTGGGTCGTCCCCCCAGACTTTGGCAATCTCTTCGACTCGGATGCGGTACCTCGGGATGTAAACACCATAACCGACTATACCTACATCCATTGTCTTGGTCACCTTTCGCCTCTATTTAATCAATTTTTGTTTCTATGGTTTGGTGTGAGCGATAAAAACCTTTCTATTGTCGGAAAATATATCGACAACTGACGTATGCTGAAGAGGTTGGGGGGTTCCACGTCAGCGGGCGCACTTCCTGAGCCCGTCCAGCAGCTCCCCAACTGAGGGCGCTCTGGATATTACAAGAGGTGTCTTGAGGAGCTCGGCTATCTTTACCCCGATCTGGTCGGCCTCCTTGAGGTCTCCGTGCAGTACCACCATCCCAGGGGTTATGCCTATGACTTTCACCGCCACCATTGGGGTTCGACCGGTCGTTACACCTGTGAAGACAAGCACCCTCTCTGTAGTCAGCCCGTACAGGCGTCGGAAATCGTCGGTCGAGAGCCCGATTATGGCCTTGTAGCTGTCTATCACAGTGTATCCGAATAGCTTCCGGTCGAGCATCTCCTTGTTCGCCACGATATCCCCGTCCACCGCTTTACAGATGGTCTTCCCATCCACCGGCTCGCCAAACTCCCGGATCTCGAGCACGACGTCTGGCGGGAGCTGGGTGCCGAACACGTGGGAGAACGTTCTCAATACCTTTCCACCCTCCTTTTCATCCACGTCGAGAAACGTTCCTACCATGCGTTTGATCGTTGTGGCTCCGGGGGATTTCCTTCTACCAGCCTCGTAGTCGCTGATGACAGAGGGGGAGATGCGTATAGCTTTGGCTAGGGCAGTCTGAGTCAACCCGAACCTCTCACGCCAGCGCTTCATGGCCGCGCCATGGTCCTCGGAGAGGGTTATGTCGCCAGCGATCCATTTCGCAACGCGTTCCTTAACTTCAGCCATTGGACCAACCTATCTTTCTGGCGCGAAACATAAAAACATGAGCGGATTGGTTCAGCCTTTTTTACTCCCCGCGAGCTTGAACATGTCCGCCTTTGTCACTATCCCGACCGCCCTCCCGTGCTCCACCACGATTAGCGCTGGCTCGTGCTCGAGGAGGTGGTATGAAACATCTATTCCAGCGTCTTTGCTGACGGTCGGAAATGGTTCGTCCATTATCTCGCTGACGCTGCTCCCCAGCAACTTGGCCATGTCCTCGCCGGAGGCTATTTTTCGGACCAATGTGGTCTCGGATATGGATCCAACTGGGACGCCGCCGTCAAGCACAGGGAGCTGTGAGACATCGCGCGATTCCATTAGCCTAACCGCTCGCTCTACCTTGTCGCTTGGTTTGACGGAGATGATCGGAGAAGACATTATCTGGTCAACCGAGATGCGCCGTCCTTCGACAGTTGCTTGCTCCAAGGCGTTTGAAATCCTCTCGAGCGTCGAAACCCGCGGGTCGGCTTCCCCAGCCTCGATCTTGGCGATGTAGGCTTGGGTTACTCCAGCCAGTTCAGCAAGCTTGGCTTGGGTGAGCCCCAGCCGGGTGCGCGTCGCCTTGATCTCAGAAGGTTTTAGAATCAAGCCCCTATTCCTCCTAGTTATATTTGTATCAAAACCTATAAATACTACATGCCGACCAAAGTCCTCGAGGCACGAACTTGTTACGAAACATCGTTGTCGAAGAGTTCAAGCAGGTCCCACTCGAGGATCA
>CAYMXQ010000001.1:43925-48193 GCA_964394495.1 Hadarchaeota archaeon (SeqCode) | reverse complement strand
GAGTTTTTTTCGCGTGAGCAAATACGATTTTTCCACTCGAGGATCAGAAGCTGGAGATAGTCGAGCGGAAGGGTCTCGGACATCCGGACTCCATATGCGATGCGGTCTTGGACAGGGTTTCCGTCGAGCTGAGCAAGGAGTATATAAAAAAGTTTGGCACAATCATGCACCACAACGCCGACAAGTCACTTCTGGTTGCGGGTGAGGTCGAGACAAAGTTCGGTGGTGGTAAGGTAAAACAGCCGATGCTCTTAATATTCGGCGACAGGGCCACAGTGGGTGATGGGAAAGTCGAAATCCCCGTGAATAAGATCGCGATAGACGCGGCTAAGAAGTGGATCAAGGAGAACCTGAGGTTCGTCAATCCTGACAAACACGTGCGCTACCAGGTGGAACTCAAACCAGGTTCTGCAGCCTTGACAGACATCTTCAAGAGAGGCGGCGAGGTTCTGAGCGCGAACGACACATCAGCCGCCGTGGGTTACGCCCCGATGACGCCCACCGAGCAGCTCGTGTTAAAGACAGAGCAGTTCCTGAACTCTAAGAAGTTCAAAAAGGACTTCCCAGTGGTGGGCGAGGACGTGAAGGTCATGGGGTTCAGGAAAAACCACGACATATCCCTGACAGTCGCGGCGGCGTTCGTCGACAGGTTCGTGGAGAACGAGGACGACTACTTCAAGATAAAAGAGGAGGTCCTCGACGAGCTCAGTTCTTACGTTGAAAAAAATCATGGTTTCGAGAAAATCAACCTGGAACTGAACACGTTGGATGTGAGGGACAGGGGAGTCGACGGAGTTTACCTCACCGTGTTGGGGACGAGTGCTGACGGCGCGGATTCCGGGCAGGTTGGGAGAGGGAACAGGCCGAACGGGGTCATCCCGCTCAACCGGCACGTGGGGTCTGAGGCGGCAGCGGGTAAAAACCCAGTGAGTCACGTTGGGAAGATATACAACATACTCACGCACAAGATCGCGAACGAGATCTACACGAACGTCTCTGGTCTGAAGGAGGTCTACGTCTGGCTTGTGAGCCAGATAGGCAAGCCGATAGACGAGCCGGCCATAGCCGCGGCACGTGTCATCACAGATTCCGGTGTAAGCATTGAGAAGGTCAGAGGGCGGATAGAGAACACCATGGACGGCGAGCTGGAGCGTATAGGCGAGTTCTGCAAAGACCTAGCCAGGGGCAAATACCCCGTTTGCTAGCGCCGCGTCAATACAGCAAAATTTTTGGTGCTCGACGACACCTCTCACATGGTGATTGAATCTTCAAAATATTACAGCGAGATGGCTTGGGCAGGTTGGGCAAACTGAGCACAGCCCATGGGGAGGTGACGACCCCGACGCTCATGCCGGTCATCGACCCCTCGGATGTGATACTTGCTCCCGCGGAGATGAGACGGGAGTTCGGCGCCGAGATGGTGATGACGAACGCATACCTGACCATGCGGTACTTCGGCGATGAAGCGGCGACGCGAAAGATTCACGGCATATTGAATTACGATGGGCCGGTGATGACTGACAGCGGTGGCTACCAGATTCTGTGCTACGGCAGCGTGGAAGTATCGCCCGAGGAAATAGTGCGGTACCAGGATGCCATCGGTCCCGACATAGCCACGATACTTGACATCCCCACCGGCGTGCATGCGACGAGGGAGCGGGCGGAGGAGACCGTGCGCGTGACGCTTGAGCGCGCCAGGCAGGCCGTTAAGCTTCGCTCCAACCCTGCGGTGATGTGGTGCGGCCCAGTGCAAGGAGGGACCTTTAGCGACTTGGTGGCGGAGTCTGCACGCGAGATTGGTAAGCTCGATTACAATATCCATGCGATAGGAAGCCCAGTGGAGTTGCTCGAGGGGTACCGGTATGCCGAGCTCGTGGATCTGGTGATGGCGGCGAAGCAGAACCTCCCACTTCAGCGTCCGGTCCATCTCTTCGGCGCTGGCCATCCGATGATGCTCGCGCTTGCAGTGGCGATGGGTTGCGACCTCTTCGACTCAGCCGCTTACATTCTCTATGCGCGTGACGGCAGGTATCTGACATCCGAGGGGACGCTTCACCTCGAGGACTTATCTTACCTACCGTGCGAATGCCCAGTTTGCGCTGAGAGTTCTCCTCAAGAATTGCGTGACACTCAGAAGGAGGAGCGGATTAAGATACTGGCCAGGCACAACCTTCACGTGACGTTTGGGGAGATTCGGCGCATCCAGCAGGCGATCATCGATGGGAAGCTTTGGGAGCACGTGCAGTTCATGTGCCGGGCGCATCCCCGCCTGCTCGACGGGTTCAGGAGGCTATTGAAGCACAGCGAGTTCATCGAGCGTTTCGATCCGGTGACAAAGCAGTCCGCTTTCTATTACTCCGGTGAGGAGTCGACATGTCGTCCTGAGGCTCTGCGTCACCTAAGGAGGTTGGACGTACGATACGAGCCACCACCGCTTCCTGTCCTGGCAATCGTGCCCGCGTTCGAGGGGGAACGCCCAGAGCTGCCAGAGCCAGATAGGACCCATCTGGTCAGACTGGTTCCTCCCTTCGGAGTCGTCCCGGAGGAGTTGGAGGAAGTTTATCCTCTGAGACAGCTTCAGATTCCAAATGAACTGGACCTCGAGCAGATCAGGACGGTGACAGAAGCACTCAGCCGCTTCCTAGAGAGATACGGCGAGCGTTACGAGGAAATATTGCTGTTCAACAACGAGCGAATATGGGGTAACGCGCTGGTCGATGCGTGCAAAAATGTTGGGGACAAGCTAAAAGTGATCAAATTCTGATGCGCGAAGTACCCCCACAAAAAATAAATAACCGAAGTGCCCCAAGCTAACCTGGGTTGGGCTGGGGGCTGAAGTTTGGATAGCGTAGACATGAAGCTATTGAAGATGTTGCACGACGATGCGCACGTCTCGTTGCAGAAAATGGGGCGTGAGGTCGGCCTGAGCACGTCAGGGGTGAGGCGGCGGGTCAAGCAACTCGAACACTCAGGCCTAATAACGAAATATTCAGCGATGATTGACCCCAAAAAATACGGGTACGGCGTGATGGCATTTGTGATCGTGGACGCGGACTCACGGGTACTGCATGAACTGACCCGCTCACTCGCGCGTCATCATGAAGTTTGCGAGCTCCACCGTACTACGGGGGGGCATAACTTGATGGTCAAGGTGCGAGCCCGGGACGTGGACAGCCTGAACAAGTTCGTCGACGAGCACATACAGTCATTCGATTCAGTGAAAAGCGTGCAGACGACTCTTGCGATGGAAACACTGAAGGAGACTCCCCTGAACATATAGGTGCTGAGATGCAGGAAACTGAAACGAGGCTCATTTGGGACACTTTCTCATCCGTGATGCCGTACCTAGTATACCCGCAGGAGCTCAGGGGTTTGCTCGAAAAACGGCTCGGGGAAGAGGCCGACGTCAAGGCATTTGTGGAGAATCTCAGGCAGGCCATTTCAACTGAGACCGACCCGACCCGTAAAACAGATGGTCAGATCTTCATCAACGAGCTGCGGCGCAGGTTTTCGAAGTGAACTTTCCAATTGGTTTATAGTTTTAAAGAATGATGAAAAATGATGGTAACATGGCGCGCGCTGGGGTCAAGCAGATTGCTCGGGATATCAAGACTATGCGCATACGCGGAGCAGGCAGGATAGCCAGGGCGGCCGCGATGGCTCTTAAGACTGTGGCAGAGACGTCCAAAGCGAAGACGACCGCCGAGTTCACGAGGGAGCTGGACCGCGCGTCCTCGCTGCTGCTGGCGACCAGGCCAACCGCCGTCTCGCTATCAAACGCAGTCAGGTTTGTTACGATTGGAGCTAGGCAGGCTAAGGGCGCCGGTCTTCCAACCATACGCAAGACGATAACCTCTCGCGCGGATGAGTTCATCAAAAATTCCAACGAGGCGGTCGAGCGCATAGGGAAGATAGGGGCGCGGAGAATCTCCAAAGGCGACGTGATACTAACCCATTGCAACAGCGAAAGTGCACTGTCCATCATCAAAACCGCCTTCAAACAGGGCAAACGAGTCAAGGTTTTCGTCACAGAGTCCCGCCCGAGGTTGCAAGGGTTGTTGAGCGCCCGGGAGCTCAGCAAGGCCGGCATCCCGACGACTCTCATAGTCGACTCGGCTGTGAGGCATTTCATCCGTGACGTTGACAAGGTGGTCGTGGGCGCGGACAGCATCGCAGCTAACGGGGCGGTCATCAACAAAATAGGGACCTCGCAGATAGCCCTCGTCGCCCACGAAGCCCGCGTGCCGTTTTTCATAGCTGCTGAGAGC
>CAYMXQ010000001.1:32514-43915 GCA_964394495.1 Hadarchaeota archaeon (SeqCode) | reverse complement strand
ACAACTGACCCGGCCGCCAAATACGGCCCGGCGTTCATGGACACCGAAAAACCGGTGAGCCGGCTGCAAATTCTGCCGGTCGCCGCTGAGAGCTACAAGTTTCATCCCGGCACATTGACCGGCAAGTTGGTGGAGATAGAGGAGCGAGACCCGAAGGAAGTGGTGGATCCCAAAAGATTCCCCCGCGTTAAGATACGCAACCCCGCATTCGACATCACGCCGGCGGAGTACATTGACATTATAGTGACCGAGCGCGGCATAATCCCGCCATCGGCAGCTTACACTGTGATTCAGGAGCTCTTCGGCTGGAGGCCCGGGGAAGAATACGTCTGAGTTAAATCTCCAGTTCCATGGACTCTAAAATCAGTCCCTCTTCCTTAGTTGTGGAGATCATAATTTCTGCATGTTCTAAGATGGTCGCCCTAGAAAGCTCCTTGAAGAGGTGGGAAAAGCTTTCAGAGGTGTGATGAGAATTTGCCCCTATCTTCACAAAGATTTTCTTTACTCTCGTCGCGCGTTTTTCCTTGACGATATCCAGCGCTTTCTGCACCAGTTCTTTCACAAGTTTCAGTTCGTGCATGCTGGGGCCTTTACGAGTGCAACAGGGACAGAAGCTGCATGCGGGTGTCGGAGAGTTTCTGCGCGATGAGTTCCGCAGTCTTTTTCATCACCAGGTATCCCCTGCGACAATCCTTCTTGAAGATCTTGTCCACAAGTTCATCCGCGACGATTACCACGACTTTCACCTTGTCCAGACAGCGCGCAGCGGTCGTGAATTTGCGGGTGCGGAGCAGGGATGGGTAGCCGAAGAAACTTCCCTTGGTCATTGTGTAGACGGAGACCCTCTTCCCAGGGTAGGCTGTTATCTCGATGGCGACCCTCCCCTCCAAAACCATGTATATTTTTTCAGCCTTGTCGCCTTCCTTGAAGATGGACTCGCCCTGCTCAAACTCCTCGACCTTGGCTATCTCAGCTATGTCTTTCAGTTCATCCAGCTTCAGGAATTCGAATATGTCCATTTTCTTCAGAGTTTCAGGCATAACCGCCATCTTAACCCCCCTTCTCGTTGTCTATTTCTTTTAAAACTCTTTCGGCCAGAGCTGGTAACTTTTTTTTGATGGCCTCGCTCAGACCATCGCCACGCGAGACTTCGTAGGGCTGTATGCCAATGATTCTCACGTTGCTGAAATCGTAGCCGATTCTCTTGGCCACCTGTATGATTTCAACCAGACCTATCTCGTGAAGTGAAAATTTCGCGCTGCAAGGCAGTGAAAGCACACTTTCGGCGTCAAAGCTCGCAATATGGCCCGGTTCTTTTCCCATGTCCACGGCATCGACGATTAGGACCTTTTCAAATCCCTCTATCTCGTCCAGCAGGTCGAATCCGAGGGTGGCTCCTTCCACCAGTTTTATCCCGTCGCCCAAACCCTTGTCCCTCAGGTACTCGACACACTTGACCCCGACACCTTCATCTCTCAAGAGGGTGTTCCCCAGCCCGATCACGAGTTTTTTCTTATTCAATGAAATCAACCTTCAGCATGTGGGTTGAGCACGATATGCAGGGGTCGTATGCCCTGACCAGCATCTCCAGGAGGAGGGTGATCTCCTCCTTTGGCTTGTCCAGTATCTCGGGTACCAGTTTCCTCATGTCTGCCTCAATGCTGGCGAGATTTTGAGCTGTGGGGATGATGCAGTTCGCCGATTCAATCAGGCCGCCGTCGTTGAATTTGTACTCGTGAATGAGCAGCCCGCGTGGAGCCTCGACAACACCGACGCCCCAGCTCTTCTTGGTCTGTGGGAGTTTTGTCATCCAACCACTGATCGGCGGCCGTTCCTCCCTTTCATCTTTTATCCCTCTGGACAGCAACTCTTCAATCAAGTCTATCATGGACTCCAGGGAATGCACGAGTTCGACTATCTGTGCGGAGGTTATGTGGTATGGGTTGTAACTCGGGGCCTTTAGCCCGAACTCTTCCGCAACTTCCTTAGCCCTCGACGTCAGCTGGTCAAAGTTGTTGTTGAACCGGGATAGCGCTCCGACCATGTACGGCTTGACCGGGCCGAAAGCGTGCTTTGCCGTCGAGTGGTCCACGATGTGCTCGGCTATCTTTGCCCTGTAATCTCGGTGCCTGTACTCTCCAGTCTCAGATGACTTTATCCGCCCATCGTAAAACGCGTATTCGTCTGGATGGACCAGGCACACGTTGTCGGTTTTCCTCTCGAATTGAGGGATTTTCAGTTTGGAGAAGAACTCGACCGTCTTCGGGATGTCGTTCTCCAGGGCTTCCTTTATCTTGGGGAGAAGTCCGGACAGCTGTTCCTCCGTGACCAAGTTCGTGAAGCCGTCCACCGTCATTGATATCGGATGCGTATGCCGTCCCGCAATCGTGTCGCATATCTCGTGGGCGAGTTTTTTCCACCTAATCCCAGTCTTCACCACCTCTGGTGCGGAGGAAGCAAGGTGGATTACGGATGGGGCCCCGACGAAGTCCGGGGCGGCGAGGAAGAAAGAGTGTAGTGCGTGAGAATCCACCATTTCCGCGTCCATCAGGATTCTCCGCAGGGTTTCCGTCTGCCATGTGGGCTTTATGCCAAGTGCGTCTTCGATTGCTTTTATCGAGACGTTCGTATGCGACACCGAACAGATGCCACAGATGCGGCTTGTGATGTGTACGGCTTCGGAAAAACGCCTGCCGACCAGCATCGCCTCAAAAAATCGCGGTGACTCAACGACATCAAGTTTTACCTCTTTCAGCTCTCCGCTCTTCACATCCACAACGATGTTCCCGTGGCCCTCCACTCTGGCGATGTGGTGGACGTCGACCCGGATGTTCTTCCCGCTCATTTGCAGACCCCCATCAGCCCGTTGTACATGCGGTAAAACCTCAGTATGTCCTCTGTTGAAAGACCGTATTCTCTCAATACGCTCTCCCAAGCGCCCAGATTCGGGTCCGGTATCAGTCCCCTGCATCCCTCACAGGCGTTCCCAGCCGACGGACAGGCCGCCTCGCAACCAGCCCTGGTCACCGGCCCCATGCATGCAATCGGGTCCTTTTTGTGGAACAGACACACGTTTCCATTCATCTTGCAGTCGACGCACACAGGATAGTCTGGGACGAATGGCTTTTTGCCCAGCAGAATAGATGACACGAACCGCAAAAACTCTTTTTTGTCGATAGGACATTGCGGGATAACATAGTCAACCTTGATGACGGCGTCTATGGGCTGGGCCAGTATGGAGTCAAAGAGCCATGCCTTATCCCCGTAGACTCTCCTTTGTACGTCGGATTGCTTGTGGAAGTTTCTGATGACGTTCACGCCGCCCAGATGGGCACACGCGCCCAGTGCCACGCATATCTTCGCCCTCGCCCTGATCTCCTTGACCCTTTCGATGTCCTTCGAGGAGGCGATTGAGCCCTCGATGAAGGCGATCTCATAGTCCTGCCCCTTGTAACTCGATGCCTCGCGGAAGTTAACCACGTCCACCGCCCCGAACAGGTCCAGGATCTTGTCCCCCATAGATAGGACGGTCAGCTGGCACCCCTCGCAGCATGTGAATTCAAAAAATCCGACCTTTGGTTTTTTCATCATATGGCCTCCGGAAGGTTCTTGATTTGCTTGTAATTGAAAACCGGTCCATCCTGGCAGACGTAGACGTTGTTGATCTGGCAGTGTCCGCATTTCCCGACACCGCATTTCATCTTGCGCTCCAGCGATACCCAGATGTTTTCGTCAGGTAGTTTCCTGCTTGCAAGTTCTCTTATGACAAAGCGATACATGACGGGCGGGCCGACGATGACCACCTGTGTCCGCATGGGATCGAATTGTATGTACGGGAAGAGTGTGGTGATGACTCCGACGTGCCCCCGCCAGTTCTCATCACCGATATCTACAGTCACATAGTATTCGACGTCTTTTCTCTCCTCCCAGTCCTTCAGCTCCTCCCTGAAAAGTAGCTCCTGCGGCCTTTTCGCCCCGTAGAGGATGTAGACTTTGCCGTAATCTTTTCTGGAGTTCAAAACGCTCCATATGAGAGAACGCAGCGGGACAAGCCCCATTCCTCCGGAGACAAAGAGTATGTCCTTGCCTCTGAAATGCTCGAGTTCAAACCCTTTGCCTAACGGGCCGCGGATCCCAATCTTGTCCCCAGGTTTCTTGTTGCAGAGGGCGTTGGTCACGTTTCCTATCGCCCGGACGCAAAGCTGGAAAGTGGCGTTTTCAGATGGAGCAGATGACACACAAAATGGCGCCTCCCCGACGCCGAACACGGATACCTCCACAAATTGCCCCGGCTTGTGGCCGAGACTTTTTCCAGACAAAAGCTCGATCTCGACCAGGCTCTCCATCTTGGTCAGTTTTTCGATTTTGTTTATCCTAGCCAGCTCCGGTTTGTAAATCGTCATCGTTTACCCCTCTCATAAAGTTCGTTTTCTATGTCCAGGGGATCGACTATCTTGGTCAGGCAGGCTTTCCCGCACCTCCCGCATCCTGTGCAGAAGCTCTTCCCCCACTTCTCGAAGAGGTACAGGTCTTTCCTGTATGTCCTGTGGCGCAGCCTCGCTCCCCTCTCCTCTCTGAATATCTCACCCGAGGCCACCCTGGTGAAGTCGGTCAGCATGCAGCCGTCCCAGAAGCGTGAACGGTTTCCACGCCTGAGGTTCAACTCGACGCAGTCCCTCACATCGAAGCAATAGCAGGTTGGGCAGACCATGTTGCACGACCCGCAGCTGAGGCACTTGTCTCCCCGTTCGTCCCATACCGGGCTTTCGTAATTTCCCTTCAGCAGCTTGGGTAAATCTTCGAGTTTAGGCTTAAGTTTGCGCTGCGTCTCATCGAACAAATTGTTTCTCTCTTCCCTGATTTTTTCCAACTCTTTGACATCCGACTGAGCGGGCTTTCTGGCGACCTCAGAGATGAGATTCTCTCCCTTCACTGAACCGATTTCAACGAAGAAATTGTCCCCCATATCGGTCAGGAAAAGGTCAAACCCCTCCCACGGAAGCACAGATCCCTTGCGGTAACAAAACGATTGTGGGGAACATGGGAGAAGGCACTCCACCCCTATTATCGTCGCAAGTTTCCGCTTCTTCAGGTAGTTCTCATCCAGATTTTTCTCCGCGAAGACCTTGTCCAAAAGTGCAGTGCCATTTATGTCGCACGGATGAATCCCGAACAGAATGACTTGTTTTTCATTTACCTTGGCCTTTACATTGATTCCGTCATCGACTTCGTATTCGATTAGTTCCTCCTCCTGCGGGAAAAGGAGTGACTTTGGAGGGATGACCGTCTGGGGACCTCCCCAGAGAATCTCCCCCGTGGATTTTATCCTTTTGAAATTGGCCTGAGTTTCCTGCTTTACAGGGGCCACCACTTCCTTCCCGTCCGAGATTATACCGTCTATCAAGCCCAGAAGATCTTCCTTGGACACCACGCAATTTTTCATCTTTTCACCTTTCATATCACGGAATAGACCCTTATCGGTATCCATCACCTTCTCAGGCTTCGTAAATAGATTTTTTTGTTGGATTAAAAACCAGTATCCTTAGAATGGACGGGACTGGTAGCAAGCTTAAACAATTGGCCGGTGTGCGCTGAAATTTTTCCGCGGGTCGGTAGGGCGCAGGAAACTATCCAATCTTGTAGACTAGGTCGCCCTCACGCGCGCGCTGTTCAATTTTCAGCCCAATTGATTGCCCAGGACCAGCGCTCTGCATGTTCTTGTGCTCGATCTGCATCGAATCCACTGTTTGTTGTACGTTGGTAGTCGCACCCTCGATTGAGATTCGGTCGCCCACGTTCAGCTCATCCGAGAGCTCGATGACCCCCACACCTATCTTGGTGAAGTAGTGAGTCACCTTCCCCACGAGCTTCTTCTCCATTTCTTCCATCCGCCTCACCAATTTAGATGGAGTTCCCTAATTAAAATGCCTTTTCGCTCGCGATTTACTGGGGTCGAGGTCAGCAGATTTAGCGCCTTTTGCCCGGCTCCAGGAACCCCATGCGCTGGCCCAAGTTAGGGTACGCCCTAGCTACGGCGAAGGTTATCCCCCAGCTCCCGAAGATTACTGCAGTGATCGAAACTCCTAGAAGCAGGTCCATGAGTGGTGCTTCACTGATTAAAAGTAACTTGCCGTTCCAGAGGTGGTCGACCAAGTTTTGTTATAATAGTGATTCACGACCAATCAGGGCCGCCCTTTCGTTTTGAAATTAAGACCATAACCTCCCATGTTATAAATATTGGAATTAGCATGGCAATTCCCAATACAACCCCATTTGTGATTAGTCCGCCCGTCTCCATCTCTAAAAATTCCGCGCCTTCATACCCGAGTACATGATCAACGAGTATCATTACCGCTGCTCCCCAAAGCATCATACTCAATACTCCTAGCTTGTACTTCTTTGGCACGACGAATCCTACCGCGGTCACAAAGAGCGCTGCGATAAAGGTCGTTATCAGCCACATCTTCCCACCAGGCCTATGTTGCTTTTACATGCCTCGTTCTGATGCCTAATCTTGTTCCTACCGCCTTCGTTATGGACCGCCATATTTTTTCGCCAATTTTTATGTCGATCGTTACCATTGTAGACCATATCAAAACGCTGACTACAGCCATTGGCACACCAACCCTTAACATCTCTGGCAAAACTTCTAAAAGCCCGGCAGTTAGGAAAGGCGGATAGGGTACAATTTCCCCGTGCGCTATATGTTCAACTGTCAGCATTGCCGTGCCTCCCCACAGCAGGGCGTTTAGCCAACTTATGCGGTATTTTTGTGGAAACTTCTTCCCCAACAGGGTCGTTATTACCGCCAAGCCTGCTGGAATCAAAAAGCAAGCCATTTTTTCACTCAAGGAGAGTAATACTTTTTTGCTTATAAATATTACGATACAAAACATTGAACATGTACCAAACCTTTTTCTTGTAAATAATCTCAATGCAAAAATTTTTTAACTATCGTTGAGAAGAGAAAATGGTCTTAACATGCGTAAGACACCGTACTTCAAGAAAAAACTTGAGGCAATTGAGGTCAAGAAGAAAAGCGTCTCCCAGCTACTTGCCGAGATGGCGAAAACGGGTTTTCAGGGTAGAAAGCTCGGCGAAGCGGTTAAAGTCTGGGAGGAGATGTTGAAGGACAAAAACTTGATGATTTTGATGGGGTACTCAGGTTCGATGAGCACCACCGGAATGTGGAAGATAATCTGCTGGCTCATCGAAAACCGATACATCGATGTCCTGATCTCCACCGGCGCAAACATCTCGGAGGATATATTTGAGGCGATGGGCGCCCCTTACTGGCAGGGCAGCCACATGGTCGACGATGCCGATTTGCTGAGGCACAAGATCGATCGTTTTTACGATGTGTTCGCGGACGAGCTCGAGTACCGAAAAATGGAAAATTTAATCGCGGAGTTCATGATTGGGTTGGATGTGGACCGTAGCTACTCTTCACGTGAGTTTCTCTACCAGTTTGGAAAATGGCTCTCCGAACGTGGCATCAAGTGCATAGTCTCAACCGCGTACGAGAATAAAGTCCCGATCTTTTGCCCCGCCATCGTCGACAGCGGTTACGGCATTGCCGCCCTCACCGCCTCGGGAAAAGGGAAGAACATCAAAGTTGACCAGATGGAGGACTTTAGAGAATTCGTTGAATTGGGTGAGAAATACCGGAAAACCGGAGTGGTCTACGTTGGCGGGGGCGTGCCCAAGGATTTCACCCAATTGTTGGCGGTTGCGCTCGATCTCAAGAGGGGCGGAGAAGCGCCTTATCCCCACGACTATGCCATCCAGATAACCTCCGATTCTCCGCAGTGGGGAGGTCTGAGCGGATGCACTTTTCAGGAGGCGGTGAGCTGGGGGAAAATCTCCGCGTCCGGAAGGAATGTCGTCTGCTACTGCGACGCGACGATCGCCTTGCCCCTGATTGCGCACGCCCTGAACGAGCGGGTCACGTCTAAGAGGCATTGCCCGGATTTCTCCTGGCTATTAAAAAAGTAGATATCTGAAGCTGCTGTTTAAGCTCTCGTGAGAACATACAGTGGGTTAATCGATGAAGAAAATCCTCGGGCCGGCGGTAAAGGACATCTCGCTACGCAAGGGGATGGGGTTCGACGAGCTTGTGCGGCAGATGGGGGCAGGAGGCGGATTCGTCGCCAAAAAGCTCGGGGTGGCCGTTGACATCCTCGAGCGCATGGAGCGCGAGAAGGGATGTGTAAAGTTTCTTTCGTTCCCGGCATGCATAGTGGCAACGGGATGCAGGGGAGTCATACGGGATTTAGTGAAGGACAAGCTCGTCGACGTCATCGTGACCACCTGCGGGACACTTGATCATGACCTGGCACGCACGTGGAGGAATTATTACCACGGCAGCTTCGAGATGGACGACGCCAAGCTGCACCGTGAAGGCATAAACAGGATCGGCAACGTTCTGGCGCCAAACGAGAGCTACGGTTTGGTGCTGGAGGACAAAATGCAGCCCATCCTGCGTGAACTTTGGAAAAAAGGCAAACGCGATTTCTTAATCAAGGATCTGATATGGGAGTTCGGAAAGAGGTTGGACAAGAATTCTATTCTTTACTGGGCGTGGAAGAACAAAGTCCCGGTCTACGTGCCGGGCATCTTCGACGGCGCCTTCGGCTCCCAGCTATGGATGTTTTGGCAGGACCACCGCGAGTTCAGGCTGGATGAATTCCGCGATGAGCAGGAATTGTCAGACATCGTGTTCGGGGCAAAGCGCGCCGGAGCCCTCATGATTGGCGGAGGGATAAGCAAGCACCATGTCCTCTGGTGGAACCAGTACCGCGGGGGATTGGACTATGCGGTTTACATAACGACCGCACCCGAGTGGGACGGAAGTCTGAGCGGAGCCCGGACGAGAGAGGCAGTCTCTTGGGGGAAGGTGAAGGAGAAGGCAAGCCACGTGACGGTAGAGGGAGATGCCACCGTGCTGCTTCCACTAGCTATGGGTGCGTTGATGGAGAGATTGTGAGCGTCTTACATGGAAAGCTTGAAAATCTCCGATAACGAGTTTTGCTGGGGACAGCATGGAAAGAAAAATCACGCGGGTTAGTTTGACATTACCGCAAGATTTACTGAATGAACTCGACCAGTCACTTAAAGCCCAAGGTTATGCGAGTCGCTCGGAAGCGGTCCGGGATTCATTGCGGAACTTCTTGGCGGATTATAAGTGGCGTCTAAAGTTAAAGGGGGAGCGACTTGGGGTCGTGATGCTTGTGTACGAACATGAAGTCCGGGGACTGACTGATAAGCTAATGGATATTCAGCACGAGAACTCAGGTATCATAAGCACGGTCCAGCACTTGCACATTGACACCAAAAACTGCCTAGAAACACTTATAGTCAGAGGTCCAGCTGAACACATCCAAAAACTTGTCGATCGCTTAGGTGCTCTTCGCGGTGTCAAAATGGCCAAACTGATGGTGGTTTAATTGAAATTGCAGGGACTGTTAGATCGCCTAAACAACCTGAAACGCATCCCCCGCACTGGCTGGCTTCTCTGTAACGTGCCTCTCTCTGAGGTCGAGGACGTGGCGCAACACACGTTCGACGTGGCGACGATCACGCTCCTGCTTGCGGACGAGCTCAAAGGCAAAAGTCTGGACCGGGAGCGGGCACTCAGAATGGCCCTCGTGCACGATTGGGCCGAGGCATCGGTTGGCGACTTTCCCTACACTGCATTGAAACACTTGGGCCCCGCTGGCACGAAGAAAAACATCGAGGGGGGAGCTCTCGATGAACTCTTGCGTGGGTTGCGAGACAAGGAGAAATACATGGGGCTTTGGCAGGAGTACAGTGAGAAGCGTACGTTGGAGGCCAAACTCGTCCACACGGCTGATTATCTTTCAATTCTAGTACAGGCAGTCAAATATCGTGAGAGGGGCAATCGATCGCGGGAAATCAATGAGCTCTGGCGCGCAGTTGAGAAAGATTTGCGACCGTACATCAAAGAATTTCCTCAGATCAAGGGGCTTGTGGCGGAGCTAAGGAAACGCTTCCGCGGAGGGTAGTTCACCAACTTTCCACGAAGTTTAAATACAGCAAAACGAAAACCAAAAGACTGTTGTGGAACCATGAAACCAACCAAGTGGGTAGTCGAGGATACTAAGGAGAAGGGCGTGTTCTGGCCGTCGGAGGAGCTCAAGCGGAGGGCTTGGGTAAGCGACGCGTCGATTTATGATAATGCCGCGAAGGACCCCGTAAAGTTCTGGGAGGAGCGTGCCTCGGAAGGCCTCGCATGGGTCAAAAAGTGGGACGAGCCATACCGCTGGCAGCCACCCTACATCAAATGGTTCCTCGGCGGGAAACTGAACGCTTCATACAACGCCATAGACCGCCACATCAAGGCCGGCAAGGGCGGCAAGAAAGCGATAATCTGGGTGCCGGAGCCACCTAATGAGCCAACCCGCGTTCTCACATACAACGACCTGTATACGGAGGTCAACAAGCTCGCAAACGTCCTCAAGAGCCTCGGTGTTAAAAAGGGCGATAGGGTTGGTATCTACTTGCCCCTGATTCCCGAGGTCCAGATAGCCGTAATGGCGTGCGCTCGCATAGGTGCCCCCCACAGCGTGGTCTTCTCCGCTTTTAGCAGCGACTCGCTACGCATTAGGCTGGAGGACGCGGAGGCGAAGGTACTCATAACTGCCGACGGCTATTACAGGCGCGGCAAGGTGGCCGACCTCAAGTCTGGCGCTGACGAGGGGATAAAGGGCACGAAAGTCGAGAAGGTGATCGTTGTCAAGCGCGCGGGCAACGAAGTAAACATGGTTGAGGGACGGGATTACTGGTGGCACGAATTAATGGAAAAAGCTGAACATAATTGCGAACCCGAAGTGATGGACGCGGAGGATATGCTCTTTTTGCTGCACACTAGTGGGACTACTGGTAGACCAAAGGGTGTCATACACACGACCGGCGGCTACCTGACGCAGGTTTACTGGACGACGAAATGGGTTTTTGACATACATGATGACGATATCTTCTGGTGCACCTCAGACATAGGATGGGTCACGGGGCACTCGTACGCGTGTTACGGTCCTCTCCTTAACTGCGCCACGATGTTGGTCTACGAGGGAGCGCCGGATTACCCTGCCCCGGACCGATGGTGGGAGATCATAGAGAAGTACAAGGTCACTATCCTCTACACTGCCCCGACGGCGATAAGGATGTTCGTAAAGCTCGGCGATGAGTTGCCGAAAAAGCATGACCTGAGCACCCTCCGTCTGCTCGGCACTGTTGGCGAGCCGATAGATAAGGAGGCCTGGATGTGGTACTTCAACATCATCGGCGGCGGCAGGTGTCCGATCACCGACACATGGTGGCAGACCGAGACAGGAGGGACATTGATCAGTGCATTGATCTTGGCTAAAAGAAAGGAGTTAAG
>CAYMXQ010000001.1:30510-32504 GCA_964394495.1 Hadarchaeota archaeon (SeqCode) | reverse complement strand
CGGGAGATGCCCGATAATCGACACGTGGTGGCAGACCGAGACAGGTGGCACGCTCATAATGTCTCTCCCGGGCATAGGCCCGTTCATCCCGACCGTCGCTGGCAGGAGTTTCCCCGGCACCAAGCACGAAATCGTCGATGAAGGAGGCAAAGTGATGGAGGAGGGAAACAGCGGTTACCTCGTGCAGGTACCGCCATTCGCGCCGGGCATGCTCAGGGGCCTCTACAAAGCCGACGACAAATACCGCGAGACATACTGGAGCCGCTATCAGAACAGGTTCTACTTCACGAGCGACGGGGGCAGGAAAATGCCTCGCAGTTGCATACGCGCTACTGGCCGGGTGGACGACGTGATGAAGGTCGCCGGGCACCGCCTATCCACGGCAGAGCTCGAGGACGCGCTGAACAGGCATGACGCGGTGGTCGAGAGCGCGGTAGTGGCCAGGCCTCACGAAATAAAAGGGGAAGTACCTGTCGCGTACGTGATCCTCGAGCCAGGCTTCAAGCCATCGGATGAGCTGATCAAAGACCTGATAAAACACGTTGACAAGACGATGGGGCCCATAGCTAGACCGGAGAAGATAATTTTCGCAGACGAGCTGCCAAAGACAAGGAGCGGCAAGATAATGCGTCGAATCTTAAAGGCCTTGGTGATGAACGAACCGGTCGGCGACACGATGACCCTGCTAAACCCGGAGTCCGTGGAAGCCCTGAAACAGAGAGTGGGCTACAAGGGTTAGTAAAATTTAGCCCGACTTTTTCTTTTTCTTCACGAGTTTTCCGAAGCCGCGCTTCCGAAGCATGTCAATGACATCTAGCTCTGAGTTCTTAGGGGGTAATAGCCGCGGAGGCGTTCTGACATATCTCGCTCCGAATGCCCTGATGATTCCGCTCGCCACGAGCATGTAAGCGAGCACCAGCGCGCAGACGTAAATCGGCTCTAGCGACAGTGCCGCAGACGTGACAACTGCAGGTACGACTATGGCGAGCCCGACGCTAAGGCCTATCAATAGCGTCCTGGCTCTCCGACCACGGTACAGCGCAGTCAACTTGCCGCCCAACCCGAGCAACAGCGCCTCGAGCCCAAAAGCCAAAGAGCCAATTAGGAGAATCAGGTAAAGGATGTCGATGGCGCTCAAACCCACCACAGTTCGAGCTAGGGCAGCGCACGATTTAAAGTTGGCGAGCGAGCGGCGGCGGATGGAGGGGGTTCTAGACACATTGGGAGCCGAGTTCAAGCCATGGCGCCGTTTCACAGACGACCCGTTTCTGCTGCTTGTGAGCACTGTTCTCTCCCAGAACACAAACTGGCGCAATACCAACATGGCATACAAACGTCTAACCGCCAAGTTCAGGACGCCAAAACAGTTGGCGATGGCCGATGCGCGCGATATCCGAAAACTCATCCAGCCAGCCGGGCTTTTCCGAGCGAAATCCAAACATCTTAAGGAGATTTCACAAGCGATACTGGAAAGGTACAGAGGGAATCTCAATTCGGTTCTTCGCATGCCCGCCGAAAAAGCGAGGCAGGAGCTGTTGTCGCTTCCCGGCGTCGGTTACAAGACCGCCGATGTGGTGTTGGCATTTGGAGCGGGACGTGACGTGCTCCCTGTGGATACCCACGTGTTCAGGATCGCTAAACGCCTTGGGTTCGCATCTAAGGAAGACGACCACGAGCAGGTCAGGGTGAAGCTAGAGAGGGTCACGCCTGTCGGTAGGAGAGGCCAGGCCCACATGTATCTGATTCAGCTCGGACGGGCCTACTGCCGCGCTCGGGACCCCATTCACGGGAGTTGCCCGACAAACAGACTTTGCCCGACAGGGAGTCGATATCTAAAGTTCTAATCTTTCTGTTCGAGCGAGTAGTTTGAGTCGAGCGTTTCACAGATATTTTTCGCGAGGGCATGGTAGCACATGTCCACATCCGCCTTCTCCGTGGCGATGTTTAGAACATAGTCACGGCATGTACAAAAATCGCGGACTACCTCGTACTCA
>CAYMXQ010000001.1:10387-30500 GCA_964394495.1 Hadarchaeota archaeon (SeqCode) | reverse complement strand
CCGTGAACGAACCATCTTCGTCCACGTTTTATAACACATCCACGCTTGACGGCGTCGAGGGCGCGCTTCCCTCGCCCGCCATAAATGTCTATTACCGCCTGCTCGAGCTCAGGCGTCAGCGCCCTTGTCTGTTTCAATTGGTTTAACAATCGGTCCTTTCTGTCCCTAAAAGTCTCGGGCATAAAGTGGTCCCATCTAATTAGGCACTTGCGGATATTAGAATGATGTTAAATCAGACACTGGCCATGCTGCGCGGACACGGCGTAAAACTCAGCAAGAGAGTCGGGCAAAATCAGGTGATTGACCCAGCCGTCTTGGGGCAAATGGTGGAGTACGCTGAAATCTCAAGTGACGATGTTGTGCTCGAGATAGGCGCAGGTGTTGGGAACCTGACGCTGTTGCTCGCCCAGCGCGCTGGCAAGGTGGTCGCTGTGGAGATGGACAGGAAGCTCGTGAAGATTGTGGAAGAGCGGTTAAGCGAACACCCGAACGTCGAGTTGTTGTGCGGAGACGCTCTGCGCGTCGAGTTCCCCAGATTTGATAAAGTCGTCGCTAACCTCCCATATGGGATTTCATCCGACATAACTTTCAGGCTGCTCGAGCACAAGTTCAAGCTCGCAGTGCTCATGTTTCAGAAGGAGTTCGCTGACAGGCTCGTGGCTGAGCCAGGCTCCAGCGATTACAGCCGTCTCACCGTGAACGCTCGCTACCGCGCAAGCATCGAGTTGCTCGATGAGGTGCCGCCGGAAGCGTTTTTCCCGCAACCTAAAGTCACTTCGGCGATTGTCAAGCTAAGGCCGCGGGAGCCACTTTTCAGGGTCGCGGATGAGAAATTGTTCTTCAGCGTGGTCAGAGCGCTGTTCCAGCATAGGCGTCAGCGTGTGCGGAACGCGCTGTACCACTCGTTCGAGGAAGTCTTGCCAAAGAAGAGCATGTCAAAGGCCCAGCGTAGAGCGTTCATAGGTGAAAAAATCCCAACGGAGCTTGCAGAGATTAGGGTGATGGATCTGTCGCCTGAAAAGTTCGGCGTCATAGCCGATTTGCTCATTTCTCCATGAACTCGTCGGCCTTCGGTGGCTCCGGTTTCAGTCCTTTTCGTTTTCTCGTGTCTTTTATGACCTGCTCTTGGAGTTCCCGCGGTAGCTCATCGAAACGGTCGAACTCAGTGGCCCAGATTGCCCGCCCCTCGGTCTCGGAGCGCAACTCTGCTGCCAGTCCGAATGAGTTTGCAACAGGGACCGAGGCCTTTATGATCGTTACGTCCTCCTCTGCCTCCATATTCAGAATCCTTCCGCGTCGTCCCTGTACGACCTTTGTCGCCCCCCCCATGAACTCCTGGGGCACTCGAACCTCCAGCTTGAGCAGGGGCTCCAGCACCGTTGGGCTCGCCAGGAGTATGCCGGCCTGGATCGAGCGCCTCACGGCGGGGACTATCTGCGCCGGCCCTCTGTGGACCGCGTCCTCGTGCAGCGTTGCATCATCTATCATGACCTTCAGCCCCCGCATCGGCTCGCGCATCACCGGACCCTCTTCCACGACCTCCTTGAATGCCTCGATTACGTGGTCCTCGACTTCCCTCATGTACTGCACTCCCTTGCTCACGTCGGTCAGGATGTTCGTCCCGATTATCGAGATGATGTTGCGGGTGGCGTGGGTCTCCCACCCGAGTTCCCTGAGAACTTTCGCGCGTTCCTTCTTCTCCTGCTTCTCGGCGACCTTGCCATCCTCTATGGCCTTGGCAACCTCCGGTTCCAACGGCTCGACCATGATCTTGAATCGGTTGTGCTTGTTCGGGGATTTGCCCTCGACCGGTCCCGCTTTACCCTTCAGGGTCTCGCGGTACACGACAATCGGCTCTGAGGTTTTCACCTCGAGCCCGGCTTCCTTAAGTTTGTACTCCACTATCTCTAGGTGGACCTCGCCCATGCCGGAGACAAGGTACTCGCCAGTCTCCTCGTTGATTTTGATCTTGATGTTCGGGTCCTCCCGTGAAATCCTCTTCAGCTCGTGAATCAGCTTCGGCAGGTCCTGGAAGCTTTTCGTTTCCACGGCGACGGTGACGACGGGCTCGCTTATGTACCGTAGTTCCTCGAACCCTTTGCCCTCGGCTCCGACCTCAATGAGCGTCTCACCAACGTAGGCATCTTTCATTCCTACGACTGCGCCAATGTTTCCCGCAGGGACCTTGTCGACCATCACGCGGTCCGGTCCCATGTAGACGTTGACCTGCTGGATGCGGGCCTCCTGCCCGGCGTTCACCATCTTCACGTTCTTCCCCTTTTCAAGGGTGCCAGAGAAGACTCGCCCTGTAGATATTACTCCAGCCTGGTCGTCGACGATTATGTCTGTTATCACCATGCACAGTTTCCCCTCCGGGTTCGCTGTCAGCATGTCCTTGCCCAGATCGCTCTGCGTGTCACCCTTCCAGATCACAGGGATACGGCTCTCCTGCGCCTGCTTCGGGTTGGGGAGGTGACGAATCACCATGTCGAGTATGACATCATAGACCGGGCTCTTCTTGGCGAGTTCGGACTGCGTGTCGGTCTGACATGCCGTGATCACGTCTTTGAAACTGATGTTCTTCTTTTTCATCTGTGGAATGGAGAGGGCCCACTTCTCCTTGGCGGACCCGAAAGCGACAGAGCCACCCTCGACGCTCACCTGCCATTCATTAGCTAAGCTGGGGTGGGCGTACCTTCGGATGAGTTCGTTGAATTTAGTTATCAGCTTGGCGAAGCGCGCCTGCATCCCTTCCGGCGTAAGCTTGAGCTCGTTGATGAGGCGGTCGACCTTGTTGATGTAGAGGACCGGTCGTACTCGCTCTTGTAAGGCCTGCCGCAGCACCGTCTCTGTCTGTGGCATGACCCCCTCGACGGCATCGACCACGACAACGGCCCCGTCGATTGCTCTCAGTGCCCGCGTGACGTCACCGCTAAAGTCCACGTGGCCAGGGGTGTCGAGCAGGTTGATCAGGTACTCCTTCTCCCCGTACACGTTCAGCTGTTTGTCATCTTCTTTCACTTCGTACTCTCTCTTCCCATCGAGGATCTTCCATCCCTTATCTATCGGTTGGACCACCGCTTGTTCAGAAAGCGCATATCCATGCCGCTTGAATGCTTCCCTCAACTTTTCGGAAATTTGCTTTTGCTGTAGTTCCTGCCCCAGTTCCAGCGGTAGGGAAAACAGATGCTGTCCCCCCATGGTATGCGCCAAGCTGACCGCGGATGTCTGTATTGTTATACCGCGTTGCTGCTCGATCTCCTCGAAATCGGTGAAGAGCAGCTCTCCCGCGAGCTCGGAGCTGATTATACCCGAGGCGGCCACAAGCGAATCTGTAAGCGTAGTTTTTCCGTGGTCAACGTGCGCGATGATGCCTATATTTCTGATTCTATCTGGCGTCCACATCATCTTTAGAACGTCTGGCAAGTGCTTGTAGCGCCGCATTTCAATCACTTCCTAAATACTACAACTCCTTCCCTAAAAAGCGGGCTACCGGAACGGCAGAAGGGTCGATTCCAGCTCATCCTTCCTCTTATCTGGCGCAGCTGGGAAGACGCTGGGTATATCCTTGTGCATCTGTCCTATCCCTATCGTGTTACCTATCCCGGCGACTATGACGACATCGCCCGGTTTCGTGCGCTCCCTCAAGGCTTGTTTGACTCTCTCCGTAGCTACCTCGGAGCCTCTGGCCAGGCGTTTGTTCATGGGCTTTATGGCCTCGGTGAATGATTCCTTGATCGCGATGGCGTCTATAGGTATCTTGCGAGCCACCGCTATCTCCTCAATCTTGTACTTCTCAGTAGGTGGGCCTCCGATTGCCGCCCCAACCCCTTCCACGACCTCTCCGCTCACATCACCCTCGAGCTTCCCTGCCGCGTCAATCATGATTATCCTGGAGATCTTT
This sequence comes from Hadarchaeota archaeon (SeqCode), assembly GCA_964394495.1. Lineage (GTDB taxonomy): Archaea > Hadarchaeota > Hadarchaeia > Hadarchaeales > Hadarchaeaceae > B75-G9. The sequence continues at coordinate 26,596 of CAYMXQ010000001.1, read as the reverse complement.
CTCTTCTGGGCCAGGTACTTTATCAGCTCTCCGGGTTTGCCTACTCTCCCGCCTGGTCCCTTGGCCTTGACGACAAGAAGCTTACGTCCCTCAAACTCCGTTTCGGCGTAGACCGTGTCCTCGACGGGCTCCTTCCACTTGGCCTTTCCGACGAGTTTCGCGGCTGCCAGAGCCCCAACGCCGTCGCCGATCGGTTTCCCGTCAGCGAATGCCTTCGTCGCCTCCACGAAAGATTTGGCGTACTCCTTGAAGAATGGGACGTTCATCTGGACGAGCATGACGATTTGTATGTTTTTCGTCTTCTCCGCGAGCACCAGGAAGTGGCGCATGAAGCGGTAGAGCATATGGTTTGCCATCGCACCCTCCACAACCATCTCTATGTTCGCCGCGGATTCTGAGTCGGCATTTGGTGCTAGGCGGGCCACCACTCCCTCGAACCGTCTTTTCCGCACGTCGAGAATGTGCTCGAGCCTCCTGAGCACCCCAGATGGGTCTTCGCTCACGGGCTCGATGGCAAAAAACTCGAGGAAGTTGTCCAAGTCCTTCTCAACGTCGCGCTTGGTCTTTCCGTGTTTGGATATCGCCTTCAAAGCTGTCCTCTTGCTCTCCTTCGCCCAGCCTTCGAGCTCATTGACGGACTTTCGCAGCTGCCCTATCCCCATACGCGCCTGTAGGCTCAGCATATGAGGGGTGAGCAGTATGGATACGAAGCTGAATGCGAATAGTACCACTATCCACACCATAATGTCGATTTCCGGCATGCTTATCCCATTTTTTAATAGTCTTCGATTTTCATAAGGGTTATCCTCGCAAACTTAAAGCTTTGGGAGTAATGACTTTTTGGAGCGGGGGTAGCCAAGCCAGGTCTACGGCGCCGGATTCAGAGTCCGGTCCCTTAGGGGTTCGGGGGTTCGAATCCCCTCCCCCGCACCATCGGCATCACGAAGCAGTTTGGGCATTTTCTACGGAGATTTTTTCGGAAATCTCCCAGAATTTTGTTGGATTTATTCTGGGGATAAAAAGTGGCTCAACTTCCGAGTAATTGAACGAGGGATTATGATCAATTTGAAAGCGTATTTTTGAAAAGAGGATTGGGGCGTAACACTACAGAATTTAACCTCATATTGGGAATCAATGAAAGGTGTACATACGTGAACAACATGAATGAGATTAAAAATTCTCTCGATCTGATTGAAAGAAAGTTAAAAACAAAAAAAGCTCAAAACGTGAGTAGAGAGTTCTGGAAAACTGTTGGGAAAATCAAGAGGATGCCTGCCCCACCAGACGATTTGATAGAGAGAGCCTCAAGCATCCGAAATATCTTGTTCGAAAAGAGATTCAAAGTAGTTCTCTCCCTGAAAAGAGGTGTGGCCCTCCATGTACTTGGTTTCCTAATATGCTGGGCAGTGTTTGCGTATTTTTTGAGCGTCGGGGCCACAAATAATGTACTCGGTATAGCAGGATTTATCGCGCTCAACTTTTTTATTCTCTATCTGGGGTACCCATTTGGACGTCTCTTTGGTGGAGTGCTCACGGGCATTAAATTTGAAGGATTTTACCGTTACAGTCCCGGTGAGCTTGGGCTTAAAATAGAATACAAGAGCTATCTAAAGGCAGGCACGAAAAGAGAGTTTATGTTCGCTTGTGCGGCTCTTTGGATATTTATTCTAGTGGCGGTTCTTATTGTAATAACATATCTGTTTGCTACTCATTTGACAATGATACCCCTATCACTTCTCATGGTTCTGGCGGTTCTCTATTCTGTGGCAACTAAACGGAGGATAGGTGAAATATATCGCTTCATAAGGGAGAGAAAAATCAACGCTGAAATGCGGAAGCATTAACTTGAATATGCTTTGAACTGCCTATTTTTCAGGATCAGCAATTCGCTGTACAGTTGCCACACTTATGCAGTAAAAATAGGGCGTGGTTCGAATCGAAGTTCCATTCCTATCCCCCGCACCACAGGGCTATTTTGACCTTTTGGCACCGTATTTCGGCTGAACACGCTCAAGAGGGTTAACAGTTCAATCTAAATTGAAGCAATTTTCCCTCGCAACTCCTCGACCCTCTGCCCCGTTGTAGCGGTTACAAAAAACGCATTTGGGTGCCTCTCCCGCACTTGATGCATTTTTTCCCCGTCTAATAGATCGGTTTTATTCACAATCACGAGTATGCTGATATCATCAAACATCTTTTCAATGTCTTCAAGTAGACGGAGCTGGTCCGCCAATTCGTAACCACAGGTCTCGGAAGGGTCCAGCATGAAAACTATGACCTTCGCGAGGTGCCTCAGCGCAGCTACCGCTTGGCGCTCGATGGGGTTGCGCTTCTCAAGCGGCCTGTCCAGCAGGCCGGGGGTATCGACGACCTGATAGCGCTGATGGCGGTGCTCGAAGTAGCCCAGCTGCAGCCCTGTCGTGGTGAAGGGATAGGACGCGATCTTGGGGGCCGACCCCGTCAACGCCTTCAGCAGGGTGGATTTTCCGACGTTCGGGTAGCCGGCGATGACTATGGTCGGCATGTCGACGTAGACCGATGGCAGGTCGGAGAGCTTCTTGGCGGCCCCCTGCAGGAAAGACAGGTGATCGTCCGCCTTCTTGACGAGGGAGGAGATCCTGCCGTAGGCCTGCCTGCGCACCTCCGCGGCCTCGCCCGGGTATCTCGCAAACCTGAGCTTACGGAGGTGCTCGCGTTTGAGCTTATTGACGGCCCTAGCTGTGCCGCTTATGGCGCCCAGAGATTTCCTCAGTCTGCCTATTCCGACGATGGCATCCACCAGGTCGCGGTAGAAGGAATGTAGATTGGCGAACGATGGAAATCCGGAGACGATTTTGGACAGATGATCGGTCACAGTCGTCGACATCACTATTATTCGATTACGTTCCCGGCCTCTTGCCGCCTCGCAGGGAGGTCCACGGGCTTTGAGTTCGGCGCTGGCTGCCTTTTTGAACGCGTTTTCAATCAGTTCTTTAGACCCCAATACTGACGGCAATCTCTCGAGGCTCAGCTTCTGCATGGCTACCAGAGCTAGCTTTCTTGGTAGTGATATAACAACTAGCTTATTTTTCTTTTAACTGGCTCGAAGCGTTCGGGGTTCAAATCTCTTCACCTGCACCATCGATTAGGTAAATAACAGTGCGAGAAAGAGAAGAGTCTGGATACTTATGGTGTTTAAAATTTTGAAGGTCAGCGAGAAAGCACCTAGTCCGAAAGCAATCTCAGAAGCCGCGGCCACGATAAAGGCTGGCGGGCTGGTCGTTTACCCGACAGAAACTGTCTACGGCCTAGGTGCAGACGCCTGCTCGGATGAAGCAGTTGCCAAAGTTTTCAAGGCCAAAGTCAGGCCCCTGGAAAGCCCGATCTCGATTGCCGTCAACTCGCTGGAGATGGCGCGCCAGTTCACAGAACTCACCCAAAAAGCTGAGGCCATTTTCAAAAAGCTCATGCCTGGGCCCGTCACAGTGATTCTGCGCGCAAAGCCGACCATATCGAAACTCCTCACGGCAGGAACCGGGAAGGTTGGCGTCAGGGTCCCAGATCATCCCGTAGCGCTAAAACTGATCAATTCAGTTGGTGGCCCAATCACATCAACTTCAGCTAACCTCTCAGGTAAGCCGGCTCCGTCCACAGTGAGGGAAGCCATGAAGCAGATCGGAAAAAGCGTTGACCTAGTCCTAGACGCGGGCGAGTGTAAGCTCGGGGTACCTTCGACGGTTGTGGATTTGACAGAGAAACCTTTCAAAGTCCTGAGGGAAGGGCCGGTTGCTGAAGAAGTAATCCTACTTAGATAGTTCCTTAGCGCGTTTGGCGGCAGCTTTCACGGCTTCCTTGATAGCGTCGGCCACTTTCTTGTTTCCTAGTACTTTGATACCTTCGGCTGTCGTTCCCTTAGGGGTACAGACCTGCTTTATTAAATCGTCTGGACTTTCCGTCCTCAACACCATTTCCCCAGCTCCTTTGGCTGTCTGCGCGGCGAGCTTCAGCGCTACCTCGCTGGAGAGGCCGAGTTCAACCCCCGCCCCCTGCATGGCCTTGATGAAGATGTAGAAGTACGCGGGGCCGCTCCCGCTCAGCCCCGTCACCGCATCCATCAGCTTTTCGTCTACCTTGAACGTGGTCCCCAATCCGCCCAGCAGCCGCTCGACGAGCTCCTCGTCATCGGGCGTGGCTCTTTTGCCGAGTGAGAAGCAGGATGCCATTTTCGCCACCTCCGCGCAGGTGTTGGGCATCACTCTCACAACCCGGGCTTTCGTGTGCACCTCGATGAACTTCGTCGAGACTCCAGCCGCCACAGAGATGAATAGCCTATCCTTGGAGACATCTTCCACTCCCTTCAGCACGGATTCCACGATGTCAGGCTTGACTGAGATGAACACGACATCACAGTCCTCTACAAGCTTCTTGTTGTCGGTCGTCGTCCTGATTCCGATTTCCCCCAGTTCCTCCAGTTTTCTCTCGTCAATGTCGCTGACGATGAGTTCGTTGGCCTTGAGGGCGCCGGAGTAAAGGAGCCCGCGGACTAAAGAGGCCCCCATGTTGCCGGCACCGATGAACCCAACTTTCATATTTTTCCCAAGCATTCCTAGACTCTTGAATAATAAAGGAATACCCCGAGAAACCTTTTAGGATTCGAGAGATAGCTTCAACCGGGCCGCCGTAGCTCAGTCGGTAGAGCGCGTCCTTGGTAAGGACGAGGTCCCGAGTTCAATCCTCGGCGGCGGCTCCACTATTCACTAGTTATGATTTTGCCCATCCCTGGGGGAAGAGCCCGTTCTATCTCGTCAACTGAAACTTCGATGCCAGCTGCCTTCAGTTTCAATCGAATCTCTCGCGCTAGGTCGGACTTCTTTGAGTCCCCCGGCGACACCTCCACCACGACCCGCGAGTGCTTCTGCATCGCGCTGGATGGTCCGCATGCAACGACTTTGTCACCATCCAGAGTCAGGGCTCCTATGCACGCTTTGACCGGTACTTTCAGTAAATTGCGCGGCCCCTCGACCATATAGCTGCCTTTCGGGAGGTGGGTGCCGGAGGGAGCCCGCTTGGAGACCTGCTTGGGCATCACCCAGTAAACATCTAGGGCTTCCAGTCCCTCTCTCCACGCCCGGGAGTGCATCGCCGCAAATTCCGCCGCTTCCATTAGGGTGGTCTCCGGGACTTCCTTGCCGCCCGCTTTGACCACCACGTGAGGCGCGCCGACGATGTCAGCATGGAGATGCCGATCGTTAGGTTCCATGTGCTTTCCCACGACTTCAGTATTTGTTTGCGCATCTCGACCACCGATGACAAGCATCCCGTCCGAGGAGATGAACCACCGGTAGCGCTCGAACCACTTTGGCTTCCTGCGCTTCGGAGGAGGCGCGACCTCGACCTCCGGCACCCCAGTGCTCAGCAGTTTCTCCGTTTCGCGCGTAGTTTGTTCCAGCGCCGCTTTTGCCCTCGCAGCCTTTTCCGCGGATTTCTTGTATTGCTCGTAAAGTCGCGAAGCGTTCTCAAAAACCGAGACGCGGAAATCCAGTTCGAGGGGTTGCTTTGCCAGCTCCAGCTTCACCTTAGCCGCCTTCAGGTCTATCCCTCCGATGATTTTCGCCCAGGCCTCGCCAGCGTCCTTGGCCTTCTGTACGGTGGCCATGGCTTCCCCCCATCCCTTCCATCGGCTGGTCTCCTTCAGACGTTTCAGAGCGACATCCGCTATGGTGTGGTGTATCGCGAGGAGGTCGGCCTTCTTTTTCGACTCTGCTGATTTTGCGTAGAGTTCCGCGAAGTGGGCCTGCTGCCCCTCCCTCCGCGTTCGGAGCGCATCGATCTCGCGTTCCAGCCGCTTTCTCCTTTTTTCGGCCACTGAGGCCACTGCGAGCGTGGCGAAGTACTCATCCAGCGCCTCATTGAACGAGTCGAACCGCGTGGCTTTCTTCAGCATGTGGGTTTTGAAGTCGAACGGCAGGACATCCACGGGTTTCTTGTCATCGTAGACGATGCACGGCGCTGGTCCCTGGTCGAATAGACCTCTGGCGGACATGAGAATCGCCTCGAGCTCCAGATCCGACAGCTCGGCGGGCACACGGCTCTTCTGCACCGAAGCACGGGCGCATATCTCCTCGGCGAGCGGTCCACCCAGGTTCAGGTTCGTCGCCAAGCCACGCACCAAATCAGGGGAGCCTTGGAGCGCTTGCATAAAGTAGGACAAATCAAGATTCCGGATGTCCGCGCCCTTTTTCGGAGGATACGCGTACACCTCGCCGGCCCTGAGCGTGCGATGTTTCCACACCTCGGTCCGGTAGGGTTGCACGATCCTCCGGTCTTTGTCGCAGAGTATGATATTTCCGCTGCCGAAAATCTCAATGATAAGCAGGCGTTCCTCGGCCCCAGAAAACTTCAGCTCGAGGATGCGCTCGAAATCGGGCTGTTCGACGCCCGAAAGGCGCAAGTTTTCCAGGTGCTTGCGCAGGAGCATGGCGAAAGAGCTCGGCTGTTTAGGGGCCTTGTATACCCGCTCCGTGAGGCTTACCCTTCGTCCGAGTTCCACGACCAAATCTCGGCGCTCTCCCTTCTCAGAGCGCAGGCGTATGATGATCCTGCCGTCCAGCTCGTAGACGTTGTCGACCAAAAAATCGGTAGTGTTTTTAAGCTCGCGGGCGCACACCATAGTGTCCAAGCTTGACATGGACAACTTCATGTCATCACCGGTGGTCTGAAATGGAGCCAGCAAAAAAACTTGCATTGTCCGTGGGGAGGCTGACGGTGTACTTCACGCTCGTGGGAGCGGCAGCAGGATTGCTCTCAGGCGTCATGACGAGCTCTAACATCAGGTTCAACCTCGCTGCACCCCTCATCGCATTAATTCTGTTTTACGCGGCATATAAGCTGACTTCTCACCCGAAGCTCAGGGATAGGTTCCTTATGGCGCCAGTCGAGGCATCCGAGAAGGACAAGAAAGTCAATGTACTCATGACGGGGTTCTGGGCGTATTTCATCATTTGGTTGATATTCTGGATGATGGTCTACACAATTCTCGTTGCGGCCTGATGCCCATCGCAATTTTTCCCGTAAACAAGTGATTGGCAGTGTCTCCTGAACAGTCCACCCGCTAGGATTTTACGTGCCGAGTGTGAACCTACTTCGGTCACCATGCACTGGATTGATCGCGCGGCTAAAACCCTGGTACGCGGGGGCAAGAAGCAAGTCATCGCCAGCGGGATCTCCGTATCTGGCCACATCCACGTGGGCCACTGCAACGATGTGTTCATAGCAGACGGTGTCAGAAGGGCGGTCGAGGAACTGGGCGGGGAAGCTGTCGCATTATGGTACGCCGACGACTACGACCCCATGCGCAGGATACCTTGGCCGTTGAACGAGGGTGAGCTGGCAGAGAGGTATACGCAGTATCTCGGCATGCCCTACACTAACATCCCATCACCCGACCAGAAGCACAAGAACTTCGTGGATTACTTCGCCCACGCTTTCATCGATTCTCTCAACGATTTCGGCAAAGTGAAGATCCACTCCGGAGCCGAGATTTACCGGAGCGGGAAGATGGCGGATTTCATCAGGACCTCACTCAAACATGCAGACAAGATTCGCAAAATATTGAACAAGTACCGCGAAAAACCTCTGCCGGATGACTGGCTGCCGTATGACGCCATCTGTGAGGAGTGCGGCAGGATCGCGACGACGAAGGCTTACGCCTGGCACGATGACTACGTCAGCTACAGGTGCGTCGGCTGCGATTACGTCGCAGGTTGCGGTCACGAGGGCGAGGCCGACTACACCAAAGGTGAGGGCAAGCTGACGTGGCGCGTGGAGTGGCCAGCCAGGTGGAAGCTGCTCGGCGTCACATGCGAGCCATTCGGAAAGGACCACGCGGTAGTCGGCGGGAGCTACGACACCGGGAAATTGATCGCGAGGCAGGTCTTCAAATTCCGCGCCCCGTATCCACTGCCCTACGAATGGGTCAGCCTCCGTGGAAAGATGATGTCGTCGTCTAAGGGAGTAGTGTTCACGCTACCGCAGTGGCTGGAGATAGCTGAGCCCGAGCTACTGCGCTACTTCATATTCAGGAGCAAGCCCATGAAGGCGAAGGAGTTCGACCCTGGGCTGGCGTTGCTCGACCTGTACGACGAATTCGACCTGATGGAGCAGGTCAACTTCGGCACGGTCAAGGTGAGCGAGCGAAAGAAGGAGCAGCTCAAGCGCGTTTACGAGCTTTCCCAGCCTCACGAGGTGCACAGAAAGCATGTTCAGCGCGTGCCGTTCAGGTTCGCCACGGTACTGAGCCAGGTAATGCAGGATGAGAAGCACGCTATTGAGGTATTGGTGTCGAGAGGTATCCTGAAGAGCCCGAGCGAGTCGGATGTCAAGCTGGCGATTCGCCGCCTCACTCTTGCGCGAAACTGGGTCTACAAATACGCACCGGAGCGTCTTCGTTTCAAGGTGGCCGAGGAGCTGCCGGCCGAAGTGCTTCGAGACCTCACGGAGAAACAGAAACACGGGCTCTCCCGGCTGGCGACCGACCTGTCGTCGCGTGACTTCACCCCGATAGAACTTCACAACCACATCTACGAAGTCGCAAAGAAGATCGGTCTGAAAACACCGGAATTGTTCAGCGCGATATACTTGGCGCTCTTGGGACGCGATTCCGGTCCGCGGGCAGGCAGCTTCATCTCCGCCTTGGACAAGGAGTTCGTGATATCAAGGTTCAGAGAAGCCGGGCTTTAAAAATGTGAGCTGCCGCGCGTTGCATGTGCGCGGCAGGTTACTTTCAGCTCGAGTGGGCCACCGCATGTTCAAGTAGGCGGAGAGAAGCCCGGGGGGAAGTCGAGTATCGGCGTGACGGTAATCATCCCGTCCTCAGTAAGGGTGAAATCCAGAGTGATATCTGGCCCTCCAAAGCCTGGGTAATCTATCGGGTCAGGTTCCGACTCTTGGAATGGTCCGGTGCTCATCGTAAATGTAATTATTGACCCATTCAACGCCCAGTTGCTCGAACTCCCCTGTGGGAACTCTTGTTGTAAATGACTGTCGAACTCCGATCTGAAATTGTCGTATACTTCCTGATACATCTCAGGGGGTATTGACCCACCTTCTGGAGTTGTCCAAACGGATAGATCTACCTGCGTATCGATCTCTACTGTATCGAGGTAAATCATCCTACCCGTATACGAGCCAGCTGGGATGTTCATGGTGCCGAAGTATATTCTCGTCACCCCGGGATGTAAGGTAATCGTAGTTGGTCCTGACCAAGCTGTTACCTCGGTACCGTCAGTTTTAACCCAAGCGACTCTGTTTTGCGTTATCCTCATTTCTATCACTTTTGTACCCGGCATATTCATCTGGTCGACCGCGAACAAGTTTATCCTACCCAAGAAGAATGCAAAGTAAGGCACAAGGAAGAACCCGATGATGATTGCCGCCCCAAGTGTAATCCCCCTAAACTTCTTCTCTCTGAATTTGTAAGCGAGTGGCGTTCCGATTATCAGTCCAGCCAGAATAAGCCAGGGAACGGCGGAACTGCCCTTTACGGGGAGAACGACGACATATTGGCATATCAGCGCGACGATCAGTGCGGTCAAGAATGGTGTGATGATGATAAGTGGTCTAGGTATCGAGCGAGGTTTGAACAATCTCTGGAATATCCCACTCCTAGTTCGACCTTTCTTCGCCATTTTTACCTCATTTAATGGTGTGTTTTGTGAATAAATCACTTTTCTTTAAGGCGGAGCTTCATCGCCGGTTTTTCCTCGACCAGCTCCTTGAAAACGGCCTCGAAGCTCTCGTCTGGTGCGAGTTCGCGCTGTACGAATATTCCAGTATGCCCCACCTCTGCCCGCCTTGTCAGAACCTGTACCCGCTCACGAACTATGTCCAAGCTCACACCCACGCGCTTCGCCACCTCAGCTTCCCTTCCCACGACCGGGCTCTCGATGTGTCCTTGCTGAGTCGGCTCGATGAGCATCAGTCGCTTATCAACACCGGGAACGCGCACGGCCTCCTCGACCTGTCCGGGGCCCGCCGCGCCGCCGAAGTAGTAGAACTCCAGCTCAAGCGATTTGGGTGGCACGAGCGGGAATGTGACGGATCGGTCTTCCTCGATGTAGATGTGCGCTTTTGGTAGCTGCCATGGGGTCGCCATCACTATTTCCCTTTTAATCGGCTTGAGCCAAGCTTCGCTGAGGGTCAGCTCTATCTTATAGGATGGAACGACGCGTGGGATGAACACGTCGACGTCGCTTTTTTCATCCACGTCTCCGCGCGCGACGCTACCGTAGACCATCGAGTCGAATCCTTTAGCCAGAGGCATCATCATCCTCAACGCGTGTCCTCTCAGTTCCTCGAAAATCCGCCAGCGTTTTTTGTCGTAAATTACCTCCGCAGTATCGGCTTTACGAGCGGGCTTGACCATAGCACTCAGACCTTACTTCAGACTTTCCTCAACCCACTTCAGATACTCAGGCGACCCTCGTTCTATCCGCAGGACGAGTACCTCAGGGACCTCGTAGCTGTGGAGATTATTTATGCGTTCGATTAACCCGTCAAGTTTTTTATCAGATGTCTTAGCCACGAGCATGGCTTCCCTCGCTCGCTCGATTTTTCCGCGCCACATGTAAACTGACGCCACGTTTTGGACCACGCTCACGCATGCCGCGAGCTTTTCGGAGACTAGCTTTTCAGCCATGCGCTTGGCCTCCGCCCGGTTTTTCACCGTCGTCAGCACGAGCAAAAACACTTTACTCCCAAAATCAGACCTCGGCGCAGATGTTTAAACTTTATCAGTAGTATTGACTACGGTGCTGCGAATGCTCAACGATGTGCTTTTCGCTGTCGTCGTGCTCGTCCTGCTCTGGGACGCCATAGGGCTGATGAACCGCTGGTATAACCTTGAGAAACGTGGGTTCACAATTTCCCCCGGCCTGATAATGTGGCGCACGAAGCGCGGGCTGAATTTCATCGATCGCGTGGCAGGAATCTCCAAACGAGGGTGGCGCGCCTACGGTACCTTGGCAGCAGGAGTGGGGACGTGTATGATGGTGTTTATCTTTGTGACCCTCGCGTTCAACTTGGTATTCATATTAACTCACCCCGCAGTTAAGCTTCCAGGCGTGATTTTGGCATATCCCGGGTTGATTCCCGGCCTAAGCATCGTCGCTTGGCTCATTGCAATCGGGAGTATTCTGTTAGTTCATGAATTTTCTCATGGCGTCCTACTGCACGCGCAAGGGCTCCAGACGAAATCGGTTGGAGTGATGTTTCTTGTGGCGATTCCGGGCGCTTTCGTAGAACCGAACGAAAAGCAGTTGATGCGGGCGCCTGTTTCAAAAAGACTGCGCATGTTCGCGGCGGGGTCGATGGGAAATTTTGTGCTTGGGGTCGTATGTCTCGCGGTACTCTTAATGCTTTTGGTGCCAAAGCCAGGGATTTATGTTTCCGCTGTTTACGCGGATTACCCCGCTGAAAAACTCACTTTGGGCTCGCGAGTTTATCAATTTGACAACGTGCCCATAAACACACTAGAAGATTATCACGATTTCATGGACGACAAACAGCTTGGCGACAACATTTGGGTACTCACTGATAGCGAGAATGTTTATGTTACTATCGCCGAAGCCCCGGAAAACGAAAATAGAGGGATATTAGGAGTTGGGCTAATGTCAGCAACTTCCCGCTGGAATTTCGTAAATCCACTCTACACGATGGCGGCTGGGATGTCTGAGCTTTTAGGGCGTCCGGTGTTTCATCCCCATGTCTATGATACCCTCGTGCCATGGGAAGTGATTGACATCCTGAAATGGATGTTCGTCCTGAATTTAGGTGTCGGCCTTTTCAACATGCTTCCTGCGGTGCCCCTCGATGGCGGATACATGATGCAGGCGATTATAGAGCACAAGACCTCGAAGGAGAAAGCCAAGAAAGTGGTTCGGGTGCTCTCATTTATCGTCTTGGCGTTGATACTGGTGAACCTCTTACTCGCTCTTCCGGGTTGATAAGATTGGGTGAAATATCGGTCAATGTGAGGATTATTGGACAAAAAGCTTCGCGCAAGCTCAAAGTTACACAAAAGACAAGAATCGTTAATCTACTCGAGCAACTCGGTCAAAATCGAGAAACCGTCGTCGTGAGGTTGAATGGCAAAGTCGTCGCCGAGGAGGAACGCCTAGCTGACGGCGACCTTGTCGAGATACTCCATGTCGTGACAGGTGGTTAGGTGCTGAGGTGTAGCTTCTGCGGCCGGCGCGCCGTATACAACCGCAGGTATGCAGGGGTGCTCCTATGCGACCGCTGCGTGGTAAAGAGCGTTGAGCGTCGCTTTAGACGGGCGATGGGGGAGCACAGGCTGGTATCACCAGGCGAGCGGGTGGTCATCGCAGTCTCAGGTGGCAAGGACAGCGTGGCCTGCATGCACCTTCTCTCAGACTACTGCGCGAGTAAAAACTGCGAGCTCGTAGCCGTGACTGTGGACGAGGGGATAAAGGGCTACCGGGAGGAGAGCCTGCCGATAGCGCGGGAGAACGCGAAGATGTTAGGTATAGAGCACCACGTTGTGAGTTTCAGGCAGGCGTTCGGCACGACGCTTGACAGTATCGTCAAGCTCTCGAAGCGCAGGAAGACCGAGTTCGGCCCGTGTACTTACTGCGGGGTGATGCGACGCTCGCTGCTGAATCAGGCCGCGCGGGAGCTGGAAGCGGACAAACTCGCAACGGCTCACAACCTTGACGATGAAGTCCAGGCGATTATGCTCAACTACGTCCGAGCGGATTTCTCGAGGCTCTACCGCCTTGGGCCGAGCTACCCGCCGCGCGAGGGATTCGTACCGCGGATAAAGCCGCTGCGCGAGGTTCCTGAGAAAGAGGTGGCGCTCTACGCCCTGCTCAAAGGAATCAAGGTACATTTGGGAGTCTGTCCATACGCAGCAGGTCTTCACGCTGAAATACGCGATTTCTTGAACAAACTCGAGACGAATCATCCAAACTCTAAGTTCATGATCCTGAGGATGTTCGACCGGATGAAGCCATACCTCGCTGAGGCCACGCCCAAGTTCGAGATGCTCAGTTGCGAGACGTGTGGAGAGCCTACATCCTCGTCGCTGTGCAAGAGCTGCGAACTACTGCAGGGGCTCGGACTGAAACGCGCGCAGAAAACCCTTATTTCTGCAAAATCCACGTAAGCATGGCGGCGAGCTAGGCGGACGGCCACCCCTCGTCTATACCACAAATGGGGTTCATGGTGGGCCGAAGCTCGGGGACGGCGTTCGGAACTACGCGTAGACCTGGTTCCGGCGTGGAAGTCCTGTCCTGCCGGATCGGCGGCGGCGGAGCCTCGGCCGTAGGGTTGGGGTGAACTGCCCTCGCCTCTCGAACCCCCCAGGGGCGGAAGTCAGCAAGGGTGGGGAGGACGTTCGGTGCTGGTAGCAAACGGGATGGAGCTTGGGGCCAGCAATCGGCGCGTGGAGAAGGCGTCAACCTCGAGCGCGCTCGTCGCCTTTAAACAGCTCATCGTCAATGTAAAAAATGGCCCGACTTATTGATTTAAACAACAACGACAAAATAACGACGGGTGCCGGGGTAGCCTAGCCAGGTATGGCGACAGGTTGCTAACCTGTTGGTCCTTTGGGCCTCAGGGGTTCAAATCCCCTCCCCGGCGCCATAAAAATCATAGGAGTGATCGGGATGCAAGAGGAAAAGACGCAATCGCTGACCGGGCGCGTGGTGTTCCAGTACTTCTACGACTGCGGTGGCGACATCGAGCTGGACAAGATACCGCGCGACGGGCTCAAGGTCATCGAGCGCCCTCCGGTCAAGAGGGCCCGCATACTCGCGCCGAAGTACGAGGAGGTGGGGCTCCAGCCGCTGGAGGTTGACATGGGCAGCAAGAAGATAGACGGGCACGACGCAAAGGTCGAGGGCAGGATATTCCCCATCGGCGTCATCGAGATTTACACGAGCGTGGAGTTCCGAAACGACAGCCTGTCCAGCGTCGTGGAGCTCGCAGGTCTGGACGAGCACCTGGTGAAGGTCGCGGACAGAGAGATGGAGTTCGAGGAGATGACGCGCGAGTCGTTCAAGGAGCTGCTGGAAATGGTCAGGCCAGCGATATTCTTCCCGTACCAAGCGTTCGAGCACCCGGAGATTTACACTCTGATAATGATAACAGATTCCAACCCGAAGCTGAGCGCGAAGGACTTTTTGGAGGGTTTCAGGAAGCAGACAGCAGGCATACTACGCGGCGAGAGGGAGTGGAGCAAGCTCAGCGACAGGGAGGCCGAGGACGCGGTCAAGTTCTACCTCAGCTACTTCGAGGAGGACATAGTGATCGTGGACTGGTACTCGGCGCTGATAAGTGGCGCGGCGGACTATATGGGCGAGCTTGAGCGCATGATTGAGCTTGCGAGGATCCAGCTGCTCGAGCTGAAGACTTACGACAAGCTGCTAGACCAGCGCCTGGAGCGCGCGTACGGCTCGCTGCACACGATTTTCACAAGGTCCAGGATGGGCATAGCGTGGGGCCGGAGGTGGTACGGTGAGCTGGCGCGGGCGGCCGGAGAGCTGGCAGAGTGGCGGGTCGAGGTGACGGACCTAGTGGAGGACATGAGGAACATCCTGAAGTTCACCGGTGAGTGGTACCTCGGAAAGCTGTACAGGATATCGAGCGAGCGCTTCCGCATATCCGACTGGTTGGCGCTCGTGGACAAGAAGCTGGAGCAGCTGCAGGAGCTCTACGCGATGGCGATGGAGCGCGTCGACGTCCACCGCGCGATGACTCTTGAGTTTTTGGTGGTGCTGTTGATTGTGACGATAGTCGTGCTTGATGTCATCATGATCCTCAAAGGGGTCTAGCTACAGTTTATAGGTCTCGGGTTGTCGGTCACCAAGGAAGTTTAGAAAACTCCTGAACTCCTTCACCTTGTCCAAGTCTATTTTCATCACAGCAAGCTCTTCCCTCTCACTGCACTCAAGAACCTCGTTGCCGTATGGGTCGACTATCCTACTCCTGCCGAAATAAGTGAATAGCTCATCCTTACCAACACGGTTCACCGAAATCATCCACATCTGGTTCTCGAGAGCACGGGCGTTCGTCGCGGTCCTCCACTGAGGCAAAAATGGGTCCATCCAATTAGCCGGATGAAAGATCACTTGTGCACCTGCCAGAGCCAATGCCCTCGCTGCTTCAGGGAAGACCGCGTCGTAACATGTCATTATCCCTGCTTTTCCAAAACCCATCTCGAACGCCTGCCACCCGCTTCCGCGCCGTACAACTTGTGATTCAGCCTGGAAAAGGTGAACCTTTCGGTACGTGTTGACCAACTCTCCACTTGAGCTGATGGCAAAAGCCGTGTTGTAGAGCTTGTCCTGAACAGCCTCGACCATACTGCCGACCGCACTCAGCTGGTTGACCTTACAAGCCTGTTGCAATTTTTGAATCGTTGGCCCTGGAATCGATTCAGCTTGCCTACCGAGTTCCTCGCGCATTTCAGCTGGGTCCTTGTATCCAAACCCTGTGTTGAAATACTCTGGCAGGCAAACGACCTCCGCCCCTTTGTCAGTCGCTTCTGTAATGTAGTGGATGGCTTTCTCCACATTGGTCTCCTTATCTCCTAACGCCACGTCTAGCTGAGCAACTGCAACTACAAGTTCACGCATGATCCGTCCTCAGCGTTGATGATTCGCCATGTTTTTTAAGCCTTTCGCAGATGAGGCGAAGTTTTAATCTTAAAAGTAAAATCAGCTTGGGCCCGTGGTCTAGTGGTTATGACGCCACCCTTACAAGGTGGAGATCCCGAGTTCGACTCTCGGCGGGCCCACCACTAACATTCCATTTTTTATTTACAGGCACGAAAGCAGTTTAGATGAAAAAGAAAAAATATCTGCCCGTGGTTTTGCTTGCGGTCGCGATTTGTGTTGGAGCGTTGTTGTGGCTAATCACGCAAAAACCTGGTGGGGCACCAGGCCCTGGGGAGAACGTTTCAATCGAAGAGGGTTTGTTCTCGACGTACGAGGCGGTGACTGTTGACTTCAGGCATCCTGACGACCTTGGGCCAGATATCTTGCCGCCCACCCCCGATAACATTCCAATCTACGATATCGAGGTGAAATCCTACGACTTCAACCCGGAGAAAACGGGGTTGATGTACGAGACGAAGGCAGATGACAACATGTGGTGCAGGATAAAGCCGCTCACCTCGAGTCTCTGGGCTTACTACTTCGAGGACTATCA
>CAYMXQ010000001.1:9265-10377 GCA_964394495.1 Hadarchaeota archaeon (SeqCode) | reverse complement strand
GTTGGGAGAACGGCGAGAGGTGGAACCCGGACTTCAATGATGTTATACTACTCGTGTGGAAGAACGGGGAAAATCTTAGGTTGAAGGTTTTGGGATCACCCTCGACTTTCAGAAACGAGCTGTTAATTGGTGGCCAGTTGGTATTTGACAACATCGCCGCGCATTTGGATGAAGTTTCTGAACGCTCGGAGCCCTCGAGATTAAGATAGTCTACTTTCTGGTGGACAGCTTTTCCATCTCAAAGTGGAGCTTTTTGAAGCGTTCGATTGCAGGATGCTCCGGCCCGAGCTCTGATTCGAACCACTTTAGAGCCCTTTCATAGGAGGTCCTGTGGTCCCCCATCACGAGCTTGTCAGCATATGCGACTATTTTTTCCTCGATTGTCATTGGGACGAAATCGCGTGCAGGGAGACCAAGCTCTTTAGCTTCGGTCGCAGGTATTCCCGCGCCCAGGTGACGCTCGGCGAACCTCGCGAACTTGCCCAGACTAAGCTTGCGCAGGATTTTGGCCCCCTCGACCCCGTGCCTGATGTCGTGCGTGCGTGCTCGCCCGATGTCGTGCAGTAGGGCTCCGAGGCTCAAGAGTCTCAGGTCGACCTTGTGTTCGCAGGAAACGATCTGTCTAGCTAGCGCAAGTGCCGTTCGCTCCACAGTCAGACAGTGCTGGACGACCTCCTCGGAACACCCTGCCTCACGGAGGGCGATGATTGCTTTCTCTCTCTCGGTCAAGAACTCCCCAATATTTAAGAAAGGTGCTATCACTTATTTTTTTCTAAGTCCAAAACGCCCAACAAGTTGGCGTCGGTCCACTATTAAGCAAAAAAACGTTGGTTATCTATAATGCCTCGCTGAGGAGGTCTTTTAGTCACTCAGGCCACGAGCAGTTGCTGTCTCAGCGACTGGATCTTGTGCTCGAGCGACGTGACCACGCTGGAGTTGTCGTAAGGTTCGAGCTTCACACCGCACTTCGGGCACTTGAAGTCTTGCTCGGTCGCCTGCTCGAACGGTACCTTCGGGCAGCCGTTTAGGCAGCTGAAGTACATGGAGCCCTTCTCCCGCTCTAGCTGCTCCTCGAGCTTCTGAAGGAGCAGACGCCGGTTAGAGTTTATGTA
>CAYMXQ010000001.1:0-9255 GCA_964394495.1 Hadarchaeota archaeon (SeqCode) | reverse complement strand
ACGATCGGTCTCCAGGTTCCAGTAGTAGATGTACCACCCGGTGTTCTCGTCCCTGACCCTGCGGTAGTTCACAACCCTATTGTCGTAAAGGTCGTACAGTATCCTCCTGACCAGGTTGATGCGGAGTTCCGTCCTTTTGGCCACCTCGTCATCCGTCAGTTCCTCCTCCGAGATGGTCTTGGCTACATCGTACCCGTGCTCGCCAGCCAGCTGATTCAGCAGTTCCATCAAAATCGGGCTATCTAACAGCTTAAGTTTGGGTTTAAGTTGGGGTTTTTCCTGTACCTTCTTCTTTGCCAAATTTCCACCTATAATGTCTATTCTACAGCATTTTCTCGAAACAGCCATTCTTTAACAATTGTCGAAACTTGCTAATAAAATTGTTGGCTAAAAAACATGTATGCGAACATAAATAAAGGCAAATAATGCTTATTTTTCACGTTTTCGTACTTTAAAAGTGAAATAAACATTATTAAGTTGTTATTTTTGGCTCTTTTTAAATTTAAAACCGGTAAAAAACCATTTTAAAAACCAATCAACATATACGCTCAGACATTCGCCCGTACGGTGTCCAGAATGGTGCCAAGGTTCGTGCCTTTTTTGGCCGAAATCGGCACTACGCTTTGGGATAGGTTTTCGAGTACGTCGAGCTTCCGTTTGAGCTCATCCGGAGAAACCAGATCTATCTTGTTGAGGACGGCGATGACCTTCACAGAGTACTCCAAAAGTACCCCCCGCGATGTCCTGAACTTTCGGAGGAGCTCTGGAACTGTATCGGAGCCATCGACGACCAGCAGTACAAGGTCTGCGAGGTAGATCTCCTCGAGAGTGGCTTTGAACGCCTCGATCAGCCATGGAGGCAGGCCGTCAATGAAACCCACAGTGTCCGTGAGGAGGACCTTGCGGCTTGCGCGTATCGCACGTGTCCGAGGCATCAACGTGGTGAAGTACATATCGTCGACCTCGGTGTTGGCATCGGTCAGGGCGTTGAGCAGGGTGGACTTTCCAGAGTTCGTGTACCCGGCAAGCGCCACGAGCTTGAAGCCCCTCCGGTGCCTGAGCTTGCGCCGCTGCTCCCGGGCCGTCGCGACCGACTTTAGCTTTAGCCTCAGGTTCGCCAGCTTCCGCTTGACCATGTCGAATTGGACGTTGACCTCGTACTCACCGCCTCCCATCAGACCCGGCTGTTCCACTGATAGCATGGCACGGACCCGCTCCCTGATCCTCGGCAGCTCGTAGCTCGTCTTGGCGTACTCGACTTGGAGCTTGGCCTCGGGGGAAGCGGCACGCATCGCGAATATCTCCAGGATCAACTGGAACCTGTCAACCACCTCCACCCCCACAAGGCGGGAGAGCTTGTAGCTCTGCGAGGGCGTCAGCTGGTTGCAGAAGATCACACGCTCGGCCCCGCTCGATTTCACGAGGTCGGCCAGTTCCATCACCTTCCCCCTGCCGATTTGGTAGGCGGGGTCCGGCTCCCGTACCTGATGGAGCGTGGCAGTCACCTCGTAATTCATGGTCCTGGCGAGGGCCCCCAGTTCCTCAAGTCGGGACTGGTCTCCAGGTGACCTACGTTCTGCTAGTACGACGCGCATTGGACCAACAGTTAATACCCGCCCAAAATCAAAAAGGTGTGGATTGTATGCGCTTGGTTGGTCTACCGCTCATCGTCTTGCTGCTTCTATGTATACCCCCAGTTACCGCTGCCGACTCAGAGCTTGGCTATTATGAGGTTTACGACTGGACATTCGCCATAAGAGACAACTGGCTTTTGGACGTATACGGAAACATTACATTGGTCAATACTAGCTCTTCCTCGCGCATCACCAGCGTGAATTGGACGATACCTAGCACTGACCTCAGCCAAGTACAAGTCTGGGATGATGTCGGCCCTCTGAGTTATACCACGACCCAGCTAGAGTCTAGCACTAGGCTGGAGATAAATTTCAGGGGACTTGAGATAAGGCCTCATGATAAACTAGCCTTCTATGCGTCCTACACAGCCGGTGGGATGGTCTCAGGCAGCGGAGTAGAGTACAAAACTGCGCTCGGGGGAATTACCACTGGCGATCTCCGCTATGACAACTACACCGTGACGCTTAAAGGGCCACCGGGGTCGTATCTGTTCTTGTCCGACCCACAATTAAAGTTAGAGGAGAACGATCCCCCAACCATAACATACAGTACCTCGGTTGGCGCGCACGAGAATTTCGGGGGCGTCAGAGTGAAGTTTTACAAATACCCTGCCCATTACAAACTTACACTGGAGGAGCACATCACAAACCATGCAACGAGTTTTACCACGGACATGATGCTAGACACGATGCTTTTCAACGAAGAGATAAGCTGGCAGTTTTCAGCACTCGTGTCGTCGAACTACCCAATAAAGAGGATGTACGTTGACCAAGAGAACAACTGGCATGGTGTGTTTGAGATCGGCGAGGTGGCCCCGGGTGAAACAAAGACTATTCGATTAGAGCTGCTTTATGAGGTAGGAATTCACGATCCCGGTGTGTCTTCGCAGGATGTCGGCCTGATATCAGACGTGCCATCCTATCTTGAGCCATACTTACAAACGGATGATAAATGGGAGTCGGACAATTTCATGATTCAACAGAGAGCCATTGGAGTAGTCGTTGGGCAGCCCAATGTGTACCTTGCGGCCAAACAAATCTTAGAATCCGTGGTCGAGAGCTTGGACTACCAGGTTCAGATATCGAGGCAGGGCGCGCTTTGGGCGCTCCAAAACGGCGTCGGGGACTGCAGCGAGTACACGGATTTGGCCATAGCTCTAGCAAGAGCGGCGGGAATCCCGGCTCGCGCGATGTACGGGTGGGGGTACTCCGACGACAACATAATCGGTCACGCCTGGCCTGAGTTCTACCTCCCGAATGTGGGCTGGCAGCCAGCCGACCCCACCTGGGCCGAGACGTGGGGGGATTACTTCTGCAGGATTGATCCAATTCACCTGACTCGGAACGTAATGGGGCTCAGTTCAAGTGAGTCTGGAATTACAATTACATACTACGGCGCGGTGCCTTCATTGGAGGAAAATGCGGACGTGGTTGTGCTCACGGGTCCAGCTGTCGCCCAGGAGTTCATCGACGCCGCCCAATACGCCGTCAACCTCGCCGATAACCTTCTGGCATCATCTCCGGACGAGAACCTCCAGGCGAAGCAGGACATCGCCAGGTGGGGGCTTGAGTAATCCAAGGCCACAAGCGACGGAGACCTGGCGATTTTCTACGCCAAAAGCTCGATTCGAAGTGCGAACGAGGTCATAATGGCGCTCGGAAAGGAGCCGACCCAAGAGACATCCCCATTGAGTCTCGAGAGGTTGTTCCCGTTCATCGCCGCCGTCTGCATTGTCGCCGCGATAGCTGCGGGCGTTTACGCCGTATTGCGCAGGCGCTAGAAGCTCCATTTCCTCTGAAAGTTTATTAGGAGTTCAGTGAAAAGCACTCTGAGATGATAAATTGACAGGTTCTACCAGCTCAAAGGAACATGTGGCCGATGAGTCCTTCGTCACGGATTACATCCAGAGTCTTGAGCGCAGGGTGCGTGACCTCGAGCAGGAAAAGCGCGCATTGGAAGGCAGGTACCTGAAACTGGACCGGGAGCTCGCGAGCCTGCGCTCAGAGTTCGACCGCGTCCGGGCACCGCCCCTGATCGCGGCGACCATGCTGGACGTGCTGGAGGACGGTCGCGCAATAGTCAGGAGCAGCACAGGTCCGCACTTCGTTGTCGCATCCTCGCAGTTCATCAAACCCGAGGAGCTGAAACCTGGCGTGCGCGTGGCCCTCAACCAGCGGACCCTCAGCATCGTCGAGATCCTGCCCACGAAGAGGGACCCATTGGTGCTCGGGATGGAGATCGAAGACGCCCCGGACGTCAGCTACTCCGATGTGGGCGGCCTGGAGGACCAGATTCGGGAGATCAGGGAGACGGTGGAGCTGCCTCTGCTCAAGCCAGACCTATTCAAGAAGGTTGGGATAGACCCACCTCGCGGGGTATTGCTCTACGGCACGTCCGGGACGGGAAAAACCCTGCTGGCAAGAGCGGTGGCACACGAGACCAAGGCGAGTTTCATCCGCGTCATAGGGTCGGAGCTCGTGCAGAAGTACATCGGGGAGGGGGCGAGGATGGTGCGCGAGATGTTCGACATGGCCCGGGAGAAGGCGCCTTCAATTGTGTTCATCGACGAGTTGGATGCGATCGGGGCACGCCGCGTGGACACTTCGACGAGCGGAGACCGCGAGGTCCACCGCACCCTGATGCAGTTGCTGGCGGAGATAGACGGGTTCGACCCGAGAGGTGATGTACGAATCATATCCGCGACGAACCGTCCTGACATCCTCGACCCAGCGCTTCTTCGCCCTGGGCGCTTCGACAGGCTGATATGCTTCCCGCTACCAGACCAGAAAGCCAGGCTTACCATACTCAAGATACACACGAAGCGGATGAACCTGTCAAAGGACGTTGACATGAAGTCCCTCGCCCGCGCGTCCGAGAAGGCAACAGGTGCCGACATAAAGGCTCTCTGTACCGAGGCTGGGATGTTCGCCATCCGTGAGGTGCGCGAGCAGGTGGAGATGAGGGACTTCGACAGGGCGGTGGCGAAGGTCCTGCACGCTAACATAGAATACCCCGGGTTACAGCTGAAGCCCGAGAACATGTACGGTTAAAGCGCCCGTCCGTATCTTTAATTGGCGACCCATATGCCGACCAACGCGCCACCCGAGTACTTCAAGGCGGAGGAGCGGTACCAGCAGGCTCGCACGCTTGAGGAGAAGATAGAGGCCACCGAGGGGCTCATCCGCACCGCCCCGAAGCACAAGGGGGCGGAGAAGCTGCTCAGGACGCTAAAGAGTCGCCTGGCCAGGCTCAGGATGGAGCTGGAGGAGAGGCGCGAGAGCAGGGCTGGCAGAGGAGGAGGCCCCAGTTTCGCTGTCAAGAAAGAGGGCGCGGCGCAAGTAGCTCTCGTGGGCCTGCCCAACTCCGGGAAGTCGTGGCTGCTGCGTGAGCTCACGAGCGCACGTCCGGAGGTGGCCGACTACCCTTTCACCACCCTGGCACCGGTACCCGGGATGATGCAGTTCGAGGACGTGCAGGTCCAGCTCGTGGAGTTGCCGGCCTTGGTGAAGGGTTCGAGCTTCGGAAAGGGGCTCGGAGCACAGCCGCTCAGCGCCGCCCGTAATGCGGATGTGATCGCCCTAGTCATCGACGCCTCTGCCGACCCGCTGGAGCAGGTCCAAACGTTAGTAGATGAATTGGGCTCGGCGGGCATCAGGCTCAACCAGCGTGCACCGAAAATCGCGGTGCAGCGCCGTTCTACGGGCGGAGTCGAGATAAGAGGCGCAGAGCTCGTGGAAGGCGGAGCCGCGGAGGTCATGCGCGTCCTGCAAGAGCACCGCATCCATAACGCATTCGTGATAGTGGAAGAACCGGTCACGGTGGGGGAGGTAGAGGAGGTATTAGACGAATCTGTTGTTTACCGTCACGCTTTCATACTGTTGACCAAATACGACCCCCGAACGGCCGAGAGGCTGGAGTCGGAGTACAGTAGCACATTCAAGATTGTCGCGACTGGCACCCCTGTCGATGAGCTCAAAAAATCCATATACGGGAGCCTCGACTTCATTCGCGTTTACACAAAGCGACCGGACGAGGAGCCAGCCAAACGCCCCCTAGTTCTTCCAAAAGGGTCGACGGTCTTGGATGTGGCGCGTGCCGTGCACAAGGATTTCGAGAAGGGCCTCAAGTTTGCTAGAGTCTGGGGATCCACGCGGTTCTCCGGTCAGCAAGTGGCGCGCGAATACGTTCTCCGCGACAAGGACTTGGTAGAGCTGCACGCCTGATTTATCGTGGCGCCATCATCGTTTTATAAGGTAAGCCAAACTTTAATAAAAGGGATTAAAATGCCGTTGAGACCAGGCAGATCGTACAGGCACTTCAGCGGGCCGGCGTACACCCGAAAGGATTTCGTGAAGGGTGTGCCAGCCATGCGGGTGACCTTCTTTGATATGGGCAACCCGAATGGCGACTTTCCGGTGGAGATGTCGCTGGTGTCGGCGGAGACAGGGCAGATAAGGCACAACGCCTTGGAGGCCGCGCGCGTGGCGGCCAACCGTATACTCGAGCTCAAGGCCGGTAAGGACAACTACCACCTCAAGCTTCGCGTCTACCCGCACCAGATACTCCGCGAGAACCCGATGGCCATGGGCGCCGGGGCCGACCGGATATCTGACGGGATGCGGCAGGCGTTCGGCAGGCCGATAGGGGTCGCTGCACGCGTGAGCGCGGGGCAGAAGGTGATAACCATCAGGATAACCAAGGAATTCGCCGCAGTTGCGAAAGAGGCGCTCCGAAGGGCGACCTTGAAGCTGTCCCTGCCGTGCAGGATGATCGTCGATAAAGGGCAAGAATTCCTGCAGTAACTTTCACTTGCGCGAGCCAGCGATGGCCGCCAGCAGTTCGTAAATTACCTTTGCCGCGGCGAAAGCTGTGGTCCCGTCGTCGTGTGGCGGGACAAGTTCGACCACGTCAAACGCCCACACATCGAGTTTGCCCAGCTCCCGGATTAACTTTAGGAGTTCAACCGTCGACAGACCACCGGGCTCTGGCGTCGCGACCCCTGGGGCGAACGCCGGGTCCAAAACGTCTATGTCGATGGTGAGGTAGACGCGTGATTTTCCCGCGAGTTTTTTTGCCGCAGCGACTACACCAGGGATGTCGTCAATCACCTGCTCGGTAGTGTAGGCAGATATGCGCTTCTCCTGCGCGAACTCTGCCTCTTCTTTAGAGCATGAGCGGATGCCTATCTGTAAGAGTCGGTCGGCGGGCAGGCGGTCGAGCACCCTGCGCATAACTGTAGCATGGCAGAGACGGTCACCCAGATACTCCTCGCGTAGGTCATGGTGCGCGTCCAGGTGTATGACGAATACATCGTCGAGAGGTTGGAGCGCGAAGTAGGTCAGGGTGTGCTCCCCGCCCAGCAGCGCAGGGATTTTTCCCTCTCCGCGTATCCGCTCAACGACTTTCGAGATCCTTGCCCCGGTGGCATCGAGGTCCGTTGGAGTTACCACTATGTCGCCCAGGTCCGAGATGTTCAGCCGTTCGAATACGTCTAGATTGGCCGAGGCTAGGTATGTCTCAAGGTTCGCCGAGGCCTCCCTTATCTTGGCGGGGGCGAAACGGTACCCCGAGCGGTAGCTCGAGGTGACGTCGAGAGGTATACCTACGAATACGACGTTTGCCCCCTCATATGGCTCGTCGAAACCGCCGAAGCCAGGGCGGACAGGTATCAATTTCTCCATCGTCTCCACCGTTCACTCCACGATTTTGAAGGCTATGAAGATTGCGAATCCATCCGACATAAAATTTCTCCCATTAACATTGGGTTAACCTGCGCTTAACATAATGTTAATCCGACAATGCGCGGCAAATAAGGTTAAATATTCCCTCTCATGTAGCACATAGAGGTAATCATGGACAAAAATTTGTACTTCTACGACGAGGGTGACGGAAAGAATAAGAAGCTGCTCGGAGGCAAGGGCGCCGGACTCTGCACCATGACGCAGCTCGGGTTGCCCGTCCCTCCAGGT
Organism: Hadarchaeota archaeon (SeqCode); assembly: GCA_964394495.1. GTDB lineage: Archaea > Hadarchaeota > Hadarchaeia > Hadarchaeales > Hadarchaeaceae > B75-G9. Next base: position 1,651 of record CAYMXQ010000001.1, on the reverse strand, counting down.
TTCGTAATCACCACCGAGGTCTGTAAACGTTACTACGACTCCGGTGGAAAACTCCCCGGTGACCTGATGAGCGATGTCGAGGCAGCGATGCACAGGCTCGAAAGCCTCACGGGGAAGCGCTTCGGAGACCCAGGTAACCCACTTTTGGTCTCCATCCGTTCCGGGTCGATGCTGTCGATGCCCGGCATGATGGATACGATCCTCAACCTCGGGCTGAATGATGAGACCGTCCAGGGGCTCGCCAGGCTGACGAAGAACGACAGGTTTGCCCTAGACGCATACCGGAGGTTCATCCAGATGTTCGGAAAGATCGTGCTCAGCATAGACGCGAAAAAGTTCGAGGATGTTTTTGACAAGCAGAAGGAGGATGTGGGGACGAAGCTCGACACGGATCTAAAGTCAGAGGACATGAAGAAGATCGTCGAAAAGTTCAAGCAGATTGTGGAAAAGGAAACCGGGAAGAAGTTCCCATCTGAACCACTCAAGCAGCTCGAGCTCGCAATAACCGCGGTGTTCAGGTCATGGAACAACAAGCGGGCGATTGAGTACAGGGAATACTACAAGATCCCCCATGACCTCGGCACGGCTGTGAACGTGGTCACGATGGTTTTCGGCAACATGGGGGCAGACTCTGGTACGGGTGTGGCGTTCACGCGCGACCCGAGCACTGGCGAACGAAGACTGTACGGGGAGTTCTTATTCAACGCCCAGGGCGAGGACGTGGTCGCAGGTATCAGGACTCCGCTCGAGATCGAGGAGCTCAAGCAGAAGTACCCGCCAGTCTACAAGCAATTCCTAGACATCACCGACAAACTTGAAAAGCACTATCGCGAGATGCAGGACGTTGAATTCACGGTGGAGCGTGGCAAACTGTACATGCTCCAGACCCGATCCGGCAAAAGGACCGCGCAGGCCGCTGTGAAGATAGCCGTGGGAATGTTCAAGGAAGGACTGATAACAAAGCAGGAGGCGGTCCTTCGGGTGGAACCGGGCCAGGTCGAACAGCTTCTCCACAAGCAGGTGGACCCGAAGGCCAAGGTCAAAGTAATCGCGAAGGGTTTGAACGCAAGCCCTGGGGCGGCTACCGGAAAAGTGGTGTTCGATGCTGAGAAGGCAAAGGAACTGGGAGGAAAGGGTGAGAAAGTCATCCTCGTTAGGCCGGAGACGAATCCAGATGACGTCGGCGGGATAATAGCTGCCCAGGGTGTGCTCACATCGAGAGGGGGAGCGACTAGTCACGCCTCTGTTGTCGCCCGAGGTCTTGGAAAACCGGCCGTGGTCGGTTGCGAGGCCCTGAAGATAGACATAGAGAAGAACCTGTTCAAGGTAAATGGGGTCACGGTCAAGGAAGGCGACGTCATCACGATTAACGGATCGATTGGTGACGTCATAATTGGGGAAGTGCCGCTCATCGAGCCTAAGATGTCGGATGAGCTCAAGCAGCTGCTCGCGTGGGCGGACGAGTTCAAGCGGTTGCAGAACTGGGCAAACGCGGATTACCCGCGGGACGCCAAGCTTGCCAGGGAGTTCGGGGCTCAGGGCATAGGCCTCTGCAGGACTGAGCACATGTTCTTCGGCCCGGACCGCATCGCGGCGATGCGCGAAATGATCCTGGCCGATGACGAAGCCGGGCGGAAAAAGGCCTTGAAGA